>JBMOPR010000639.1:0-5984 GCA_049323075.1 Pseudomonadota bacterium | reverse complement strand
CCTCCAGTTATCAGACTGCTATTGGAGGTTAGTGCACTGCTTATGACTTTGTTAGGTGAATCGCCGACGAACTCTTGTGGAAGGGCGACAACCGTATATAACGGGTAGATCCAGATTTCTGCATATTTTAGAGCAACTGAATCTATCCAAACCGGTCATCGACGGGCAAAAGGCAGGGCGAAACCGGCAAGTCGGGCTATTCTTGAAAAATAACGCCCAATTCATCCACTTCTGAAACCGCACATGAAAAATCAGTTTGTTGTGGCGGTATTGCTGCTCTGCCTGTCTGCAGGCTGGTGCCAGGCCGCTTCGCTGGTGATTGACGACCACCAGACCGCTGTCTCACTGGGGCCTTACACCGAATTCTTCCGCGACGAAACCCGCGTCATGGACCTGGGCACAGTGCAGTCGCAGGGCCAATTCCAGCCGTCCACCGACATCAATCCGAACTTTGGCTTTACCCGCGACAAGATCTGGCTGCGTTTCCGATTGGAAAATCCGCTCGATACACAGCAGATCCGCATCCTGGATGTGCGCTATTTTCTGCTGGATGACGCCATCCTGCATGCGCCTGACGCCGTCGGTGGTTACCAGACTATCCTGAACGGACGTCGCTATCTTGAACAGCGGCCCCCTGAGAGCGGGCGTTTTTACAGTTTCAAATTGACGCTGCCCGCGCACAGCAGTCAGCTCTATTACATGGAATTCAGCAGCGCCGATTCGGTCGCGCTGCCCATCATGCTGTCGACACCGGAACGACAGCAGCAATACCAGATTCGCGACACCCTGTTCATGACGCTGTATGGCGGCCTGATACTGTCCACCCTGTTTTTCGCGCTGTTCATGCTGGCCAGCCTGCGGGAACGGGTGCTGCTGTACTACGCCGGCTTTCTGGTTTCCCACCATCTGTTCGCCCTGATGTTGATGGAGGGTGTACCCACGGCCCTGTTCGGGCTCAACAGCCTGTTCATGACGCGCGAAATGGATTCGATGGCGATCGACTTCGCCATCCTGATAGCGGTGTTGTTCATGCGCAATTTCCTGCGCCTGGAGCAGGCCAATCCGGCTCTGTACCGGTTCACCCACTGGATGGTGGGCGCCATGCTGGTGGCGTTGGTGCAGGCCATCATTCTGCCTCACCATGTGTCGGTAATGCTCACCGCGTTCATCTGCATGATTGTCGGAGCCTGTATTCTGGTTTGCTGCGGTTTGCAGGCGCGCGATCAGATGGAGGCACGCCACTTTTTAATGGCCTGGTCCGCCGGTATTCTCGGCGCCACCGTCTATGGGCTGAAAATATTTACCCTGGTGCCGGTGAATCTGTTCACCAGTTACAGCTGGCATATGGGCACTGTGCTGGAAGCGATTCTGTTTTCCTACACGATTGCACAGCGGGTAAATACGGAACGCCGTGAACGCCTGCGCACCCAGACTGAACTGGCCGACCGCGAGCGCGCCCTGCGCCTGACCCAGGAAAAGTTGCTGCATGCAGAAACTGCCGCGAAAGAAGAACTGGAAACCCGTGTGCGCGAACGTACCCGTGACATCACGCGGATTCTGGCGGAGCTGGAACTGGAAAACCGCAATCTGCTGGAGCTGTCGATCAACGACGGCCTGACCCGGGTGCGCAATCGCCGTTTCTTCAACGACTATTATCCGCAGATCTGGCAGGACGCGCTGGAATCCGGCCGCTGGATCAGTGTGGTCATGCTGGATATCGACAATTTCAAATCCGTCAACGACACCTATGGTCATCTGTCCGGCGATCGTTGCCTGGTGGCAGTCGCAGGGGTGCTGAAGCAGATGGCCAGCCGCCCCGGCGACATGATCTGCCGTTATGGTGGCGAGGAATTCATTCTGGTGCTGGCAGATACCGATCCGGATTCGGCGCGCTGGGTGGCCGAGCGCATCCGCATGAAGATCAGCGAGACGCCCATTGAACTGGAGACCAGCACGCTGCATCTGACAGTAAGCCTGGGTGTGTCCGGCATGATTCCCGAGCCGGGTCTGGACCCGCTACGGCTGGTGGCGCGCGGCGATGAAGCCCTGTATCAATCCAAACAGCAGGGTCGCAACCGGGTCACCCTGCTGGGAAAGCCTCAGGCAAATAATCTGGTGCCGCTCAATCGCAAGGCATAAAAAAGGGCGCCGGTCGTTTCCGGTCCGGCGCCCTGTCCACTCTTTACTCCGGCTGAATCTGTTCCCGAATCCAGCGCTGCAGCGCGGCTGTCGCACGCGGATCGACAAAGGAACCGTGCGCTGCCAGCGCATCCAGCAAGTCCACGCCGGTGCGGATCAGCGGCGGCACCTGCACGATGCCGTTGCCGTTTTCAAATGCCGCTGAACCGGTTACACGCACGCCGGGCATCTCGAAACGCTGCCGGCCGATGATCGCCGAATCCGTCAGATTCGCCAGTGCTGTGGCTGAGAAATTCGGCACGATGCCATCGCCCTTCGCCACCACCATCACCAGCTTCTTGTCCTCATTGCCGGGAATTGGGTTGTGGATGTAATGCACGAAATTGATAGCATCGCCGTAATCCATTTCATGCTGCATCACCGCTTTCAGCAACAGGGCCTCGGCGCCGTCCACTGACGGCGGCTCCAGCTGGTTGTAACGCAGATCCCACAATTCCGAACCGGACAGGATGCTGGTGATACCTACACCCGGCACCTGCAGGAATGCACCTTTCAGGTCCGGTGCCAGCGCCACGAATGTCGCACCCAGCACACCGCCGAGCGATGTGCTTTCGTAAAACACATTGTTCACATCCAGATCGGGAATGCCGTCGCCATTGCGACCCGGCTGCACGGCACCTGCCAGCGGTGAGAACAGCTTTTTCGGCATCACATCAATGGCGCCGATGCTGGTTTTTACCGCTTTCAACAACGCAATAAAATCAATCGGAGATTGCCCGGTCATTCCCACCTGCAGCGGCACATTGTCCACACCCAGCCGGGTGATGGCATAACCACCGTCGCGGCTGATGCGGGAACCGTGATTGGGCTGGTCGATGGAAACGGTGGCCACACCCTCCATCGCATTGATCAGCGACACCACGATATCGGTTTCCTTCAACACGCTCAGGCCGTGGCCATAAATCGCCACCGGCACCGAGCCACGCTTGGCCGCACGGGGGATGGTCAGACGGAAGCGAGTCCAGTATTCGTCACCGGGGGATTTGCTGTAATCCACGTTGCGGTCGTCACCGCGATAGCTGCTGAGCAGCACGTCGCCGCGCACGATGGCGGCAATCTGGCCAGTGAGAAAATAGTTGATTTTCAAATCACGAATCGGGTGGTCCGCTGCGTACACCTCGGCAGCAACCTTGCGCATCGGCCCGGTGGTTTCTTCTTCCGAGCGCACGGTAAAAAAGGTCGCCGATACCAGATCGGCCGGTTGCACGCCTGCCTGCGCCAGGGCCGCGATGGCCGGAGCATAGGCCTGTTGCAGCTCGCCGCTGCCGCCCTGCAGTGCCGCCGCAAAACCGGTGGAAGGCGCAAAATCAGCACCGCTCAAAGTCTTCAGTTTTTTCGTGAGTCCCACCACGTAGCGCCCGGAAAAATTCCAGCGAGAGCGCGGATAGATTTCCACGATCTGTTTGGGCGCGGTGACTTTGCGGGAACGGGCGTATTCATTCAGCATCACCCGCACCGGCATGCGCTCGCCGGTATCCAGATCCAGCGCCACCACCGCATCGCCACCGTCCGCCGGCAATGTGGACAGATCCGGCGCCTGATCCAGTTCGAACAGCACGGTGGTGGCCGCCGAGAATCCGCTGCTGCCACCGAACACACTTTCAGGTGTCAATGTGGGCGGCAGTTCGGCACGGATCTGGTCACGCAGCGCTGAAAAAGGAACGAACACGGTTTTACCGGTAACGGATGTCGCATCAGGTGTCGTATAGAGGTCCGACGGGTACGGCAACACGCAGTTTTCCACCCGCACGGGATTGCAGGGGGAATCGTCCGTGACGAGGGCAGCGTTGGCCTGGGTACTGGTGGTCAGAAGGGCGAGCAGGAGTGTACCGACGGATAACCGCGCCCGTCCTGAACGCGGCGCTGATGTTGTGTCCATTTCTGTAGTCCTTTTTGTTTTATCAGTATTTATTGTTTTATTCGGCAAAAAAATACAGCTATCTGGCCGCATATTAATACACCCGCCTTAGCCAGTCTCATTGGCTGAATATGACGAAGGCTGTGTCAGAGAAGACAATCACGGGCGGCGGGCAAAAAAAAGGGGAAACGCACCCTTGCGCCTCCCCTTCTTCCTACAGATCCCGTTCAGCGTGCGCTGTATACATCCTTGAACGTTTCCCGCAGATCACGCTTGAGCAGTTTACCGGTGGGCGTGTGCGGCAGTTCATTCACGAACAGCACTTCGTCCGGCATCCACCACTTCACGATCTTGTCCGACAGATACTCCAGCATCTGCTCTTTCGTGACGTCCAGGCCCGGCTTTTTCACCACCAGCAACAGCGGGCGTTCATCCCACTTCGGATGAGGCACACCCACCACCGCGCATTCGGCCACCGCCGGATGACCTACGGCAATGTTTTCCACGTCGATCGAACTGATCCACTCGCCACCGGACTTGATCACATCCTTGGCGCGATCAACGATGTTCATATAGCCGTGCTCATCCACCGTTGCCACATCGCCGGTGTCGAACCAGCCGTCGTCCCATGCGGAATTGTCTTCGTGCTTGTAATAGGACTTGGCAATCCAGGGCCCGCGCACCTGCAGGCGGCCGAAGGATTTGCCGTCGTGGGGCATGGGCCTGCCATCGGCACCCACGATCCGCAATTCAACGCCGTAGATCGGCCGGCCCTGCTTGGTCTGCAGCTTGTAGCGCTCTTCCTGCGACAGGCTGGCCATGTGTGGATTCATCGTGTTGAGCGTGCCCATCGGCGACATTTCCGTCATGCCCCACGCGTGAATCACAAACGCATTATGTTTTTCCTGGAACTCGCGGATCATCGACATCGGCGCGGCGGAGCCACCGATCACCACATCCTCCACGGAATGCAGCGTCTTCTTTTCCCGCTCGCAATACTGCAGCAGCGCCAGCCACACGGTGGGCACGCCCAGCAACAGATTGGCTTTTTCATTGTCGATCAGTTCGAAAATCGACGCGCCGTCCATGCCCGCGCCCGGCAATACCAGTGTCGCGCCTGATGCCGTCGCCACGTACGGCACGCCCCAGGCGTTGACATGAAACATGGGCACCACCGGCAACACCACCGTAGCGCTGGAAATGCCAAGCGCATCGAGCGACACCGAGCCCATTGCATGAATGACGGTAGAGCGATGGCTGTACAGCACACCCTTGGGATGCCCGGTAGTGCCCGAGGTGTAGCACAGGGTGGCAGCGGTATTCTCGTCGAACTGCGGCCATTCATAACGGTCGCTCTCTGCCGCCAGCAGTTCTTCATAGCACAACAGCGGCAGCGTGGACTGCGGCATTTTTTCTTTATCCACCAGCACCACGATGTGTTTCAGCAGCGGCAACTGGCTTTTGATTTTTTCAATCAGCGGAATGAACTGGATATCGACGAACAGCACTTCGTCTTCGGCATGATTGAGGATGTAAATGATCTGCTCGGGAAACAACCGTGGATTGACGGTGTGCAGAATGGCGCCACTGCCGGACACCGCGAAGTACAGCTCATAGTGGCGGTGAGTGTTCCAGGCCAGCGTCGCCACCCGGTCCTGGTGCTTGACGCCCAGTTTTTTCAGCAGGTTCGCTGCCTGACGTGCCCGTTGCGCGGCATCGGCGTAGGTATAACTGAAGATGCCACCTTCCGGCTTGCGGCTGACAATGCGCGCCCGGCTGTGTACTTTTTCTGCGTGGGTGATGAACGAGGCAATGGACAGCTGCATGTCCATCATGAGTCCGTGCATGGGTTTGACCTCCTGGTTGCTTTGTTTTTATAGAGAGTAAAACAAGAGAGATGGCATGGATACAGCAAATATGGACACTC
>JBMOPR010000638.1:0-8957 GCA_049323075.1 Pseudomonadota bacterium | reverse complement strand
TTCATTTTCGTAAAGGGAAGACAGACGTTTACCTTCGACAAGTACAAATACTTTGACAAGGATAACAACACCTACTTCGTGGCGAATTCAGGCAGGATATTTGGCTTCAGGGACCGCAACGGAGGCTACTACAACACCGATGTCGACGGTCAAACCATCGTGTTTTCCGGAACATTCAATGGAAACGCCGACGGTCATTTCTATTTGAACACAGAGAGCCAGACAACGGGAGGCTTCTACCGCGTTGCCTGCACTGATCGCTGGTGCGCCAACGGCGATGTCATTTATGCGCTCGATTCGTTCAGGGAGTTTGTCGAGATCTATCCCCGACCGGAAGACAAACCCAAATCATGCGATTGAGCTGATTTAATGCACCTGCTGCCGCACGAAACGATTGCTGTTCCCTCTCCGGACTGAGCTTTGGAAATGACTATGAATGCTAGAACCTCGTTGGCAAAATCAGGCTTGGCCTTTCTGGTGTTGATGGCACTGGCCGGGTGTCTTGAGGAAAACGCACAACAACAGACATCCACCCGCTTTGCCGATCTGGTCGGTTTGCAAATTGCGTCGATGCCCATTGCCGGCAAAATCTGCCAGCTCATGCCCTCCTCCAGCACAACCATGGCAGCGTACTCGACACGTATTGATCAGGTGAGCGCCTGCTCCGTACAGGGCACAGGTTCGGTATTTACCGATCGGGCCTACAGCACCCCGCGGGTAGAAGCGTTTGGACCCGGTATGTCCGGGAGCCTGCCAGATGCAGAAACGGATAGAAATGACAATTATCTTTCGCTGTGCAGTACCGAGCGCCAGAAGTATCTGAGTGTGGTGGCGCCCAAGGGCCAGTTTGCCTGCTGGAACGGCCCCTACAAGGACGTGGTGGATCTGCTGGTCAGCACCACGAATCCCAATTCGTCCACCCGTGATTGCGCCAATCTGTATGACCTGGGCGCCTCCTATCGTCACGTTAATGACTGGGCCTGCCTGGACGGAAAAGCGTCCACCTTTGCGCGCGCATATGATCCTATCGATTTTTCATTCGGGCTCAATGGTTGTGCCGGCGGTCTGCAGAAATTGCCAGCCGATATATCGGGCTTGAGCGGTGCCGAAAGGGCCGCGACCCAGGCAGAAAAGGAAGCGATCTGGTATTCGCAGAAGTCGAATACCTGCAGCGTTCACAACGCGCCCAATTCCTACGAAGTGAACATTTATGTGCCGGCGCATCTGGGCTTGATCGGCTTCGGTTATTACGACAGCAATCCTGGCATCATGCGACCTTCGATCTGGGAAAATGGTGCGTTTTCCAACAAAAAGGTTGCTACCTTCCGCTTACGCTCATTCTCGGACCAGGCAACGAATCAGAAGAATTGCACCGACGGCTATTTGCAGTTCATTGTAAATATTGTTCACTCCATGAAAGTGAAGGACATCAATCCCACGCAAAACAGCGGCTTTTGCTACCAGGGGCCTTCCGGATTTGCATTTGAGCTGGCCTCAAGCAATCTGGGTAACACCCAGCCCGACAAGTCCTGTCTGGAATTGCAGGCAGGCAAACATTACCTTTGCCATCCTCGATATGCTGTACACGCCAATGATGTGCATGTAATAACCCGCGTGGAATTGAGCAAGTCCGCCCTTAACAATCAGTCCATCTGCAGCCGGATTGAAGGAAACGGGATTCCAGCGAATCTGGTGCAAGACGTCTGCATAACGGAAACGCTGCTGGATTACGGTATTGACTATCACAATTGGGCTGCCGGGCAGCCCAACAACGGTGGCACGCCAGATACCGCTGGCAATATGGAGGAATGTGCGGCGGCCAACAGCAGCGGGCTCTGGTCCGACGCGCGTTGTTCGGAATCAAAGCGCTTTGCCTGCCGCCACAGAGACGATGAAAACCGCTGGCTGATCACCGCCGCCACCGGCCCCTGGACAGCGGGTGAAGATGAGTGCCGCAATGCCGGTTCACGGTTGGGGGAGTACATTTTCTCGAAACCAAAATCGGAGTATGAAAATTTCCAGCTCGGGAAGTTGCTGGGTTCGGGGGATGTCTGGATCAACTATGCGCAGAAATCCGACCTGCAATGGGTTTCTCCTGACTACCAATTTACATTCAAGCATTTTGTTAACGTTGCCCGTGACAGGGATCTGGTTATCCAGTCGTCCACCAGTACTGAAGCGAACCGTGACGCCTATCGCGCCGTTGATGGCAACAGGGATGGCCTGGCGGCGAACGGCTCGGTTGCTCAAACCCAGGTGGAAACCGGCCCCTGGTGGCAGGTCGATCTGGAAGACGAACAGGAAGTTGCCTATGTCAGCGTATGGAACCGGGAGGACGGGTGCTGCGCTGCCAGCCTGAAAAATGCAGTGGTCACCCTGTATGACGCCGAGGGAACGCTGCTGGATACCAAAACCATTGTCAACCCGGAACGGGAAAACGTGCTGCGCTTCAGCGGCCACAGGAATGTCCGTTTCGTTCGGGTTGCCGGCGCGCCCAACACCAATCTGGCGCTATCGCTGGCCGAAGTCGAAGTGTGGGTAGAAAGCGAGATTTCGCACTGTAGCGACGATCTCATTCCCGAATGTACTTTTCCGCAGCTGCTTGATGTACTGGACGACCTCAACAAATTGCTGGGAAGTTACGTTGACCTGACGCCCACGATTGAACAATTGCGCGAGACGGCGGCCGACATCGATGTGCTCGATATTGAATCGGCCACGCTGGACCCGGCAAACTTCGAGATGAAACTCAAGCTGAATGTTGACGGGTATGATGTAAACGCATTCATTTATCAGGTTCGCGACCAGTATGATTTGCCTCACATCATGCTCTCGTTCGCGTTGCCATCCGACAAGTTGAGCTGGCAGAACCTGTTCGGTGATCTGGCGGATGCGCCGGAGCTGCAGAACATGCGTTTCCCGAACGCGCTGATCACCATTCCCCTGTCGGGCGACAATGGCGATTTGTACCCGCCTATTTCGTTATACCGGTCATCGCTGCCCGCCCAAGTGGCGGCGCTTTACGATAGTGTGTACGGGCCGCAATATTTCGAGCAGCGGATTTACGCGGGGGTCAACATTGCCGGAAGCATTCCGGCGAATCAAATCCTCTCGGAATCCATCCGCTCCAATCTTGGCATCCACTGGGACGATACCACCCAGGTGGTCCTGAGCGGCAGCCTGGGCATTTCGCTGGCAGACCTGCGCGCGGGCAACTGGCTTGCCCACGAGGAATTCTTCCTGCAATCCCAGTTCCCCATTCCCAACAGCCACAGTTTTACAGCGCTGAATGATGCCAGCGTCAAGAATCTGTTCGGCTCGATTTATGTGGCAGACGGCGAAATGGAGCTGGGTCTGGCAACGCGCATTGAAACCGTTCTCAATCATCAGCAGCTGGAGATCGAAGCGTCCACCCGGCAGGCGCTGGGCCGTAACCAGGATTTTGTGCTCAAGGGTGAATTGAGTGCCTGGAAAAATGGCCTTGGACTGGAAACCGGCGTTCTGAAACGGATTGGCATGATGTACTGGTCCAACAGCGTCAACCAGCAGTTCACGCTGTCTGGCAAGCTGGCCGTGAACAGTCTTGCGCTGGAAAACGTGGTCACCCTTAACCGTGACCGTGTGCAGGGTGAAAAGAACCTGGAACTCAGGCTGCGGGCAAACCACATCACGGACGATGACCTTGAAGCCTTGCTGAAGGATTTGACCGAATCCGAGTACCGCAACGTTCTGCCTGACCGGATCGAGGAAATCAAGGATCTGGATATCAGTTTTGGCGTTGGCAAATCAAGCTGGCTGGAAGCCAAGGGTAAATCCACCATCTGCCTGCAAAAATACAATGACGCCGACAATTCGAGTGGCTGCAAAACGCCGGTGGATATTGCGTTTCGTCTGACCAATGGTGCAGAAGGGCTGGCGTTCAACGCCGAACTGGATCTGCAGGCAGGGCAACAGTTTGTACTGGACCCAATACAGGGCATCAATGTGCTGAACGCCAGCCTGGCATCGGACTACGTGAATGGCGAGTTCCGCCTGAAGGTCATCGGCCACGCGCAGGTCACCCAGATAGCCAACATGCCGCCCACCGGATTCAAAGTGGAGTTGTTGCTGGAAAACAACGAGAGCGCCCACAACGAGCTGACTATTCAGACTGAATCCCAATCCATCTATACCCTGGCCCAGTTACAGTCGGCTGTGGTGGCTCTGGGCTATCACATGCCTTCAACGGATTGGATCACGACACTGAAAAATGCCGATCCGGCTGCAATTCGTTTGACGAACCTGACATTTGCCGTCAGGAAAGGTACGGCAACGAATCTGCACGTTGCGGCTGTTACCCGGATTGGCACAAAAGAGCTCGGTATGCATATGGAAGCAACGGCAACCAATGGCTATATCGGATTCAACTTCCTCGATAATCAATCATTGTTGAGCGACGTGCTCGATCTTGCCAGTCTGCCTGAAACGGAAAAAGCCGATGAACGCCAGGTTGACTTTGACCAGCTGACGTTTGTTTATGCGTCCGGACCGCTGGCGTATCGCGATCTGACCTATGTGGGCAGGCAGTATCTGGATCAGCATTTTGCCTTCAATGCCGGCAATACAGAGTTTGCGGCGGGCCTTAATTTTCTGGCCATGATTGGCACCGGCAGCAGCTTTGCCAATCATCTTGCCGTCTTTGGGCACAAGAAGCCGATTTATATTAATGGTTTGCTGAGAACAAGCCCGAGCTTGCAGCTGGATCTGACGGCGGGAATGGGCAAGATCTTGAACTGTAATCTGGACACCAACAAGGCTGACCCGGCCTGTGCCAATGCGGCGAACGCCTGCAGCTCCGGAGCCGGTGCTCTTTGCAATATGCCGTACTGGTTGTCAGCTACGGATCTGAATCTGAATCTGGCGTTAAGTTCCACCCGCTTCGACGTGGGATTCTCTGGGCAGATGGATGTCCGGCCCGCCGAGCGCAGTGGCATCACCACCTTGGTGGTCAACGGCGATCTCAATATTCATACCACGGATCTGGCCGTCAATTTCTGCGCGGAGCTGAGGGACGATTCATTGCGGGGTAGCGATATCAGCAAGATTCAGATTCGCTCCAGCGATACGCCTGCGCAAAAGCAAGCCAAGATTGGCCAATGCCTGGAAGGTGATAACGGTATGGGCACTGGCTATCCGCTCTTCGGCATCGAAGGCGTAACTTTCAATAACGTCGGGCTCTATCTGGGGCTTCATCCATTGACAGGAACTCTGGATTTTGAGGTGGGCGCCAATATCAATTTTGTGGACGGCGTCATTGCCGATAACGATCCGCAGTTCATCAATATTGAAAGCTTCAAAGGCTCCTTCAATGCACTGGTGCCCACCGGAATAAAACTGTCGGTGTCATCAAACCGCACGTTCAGCACCAACGACGTATTCAATATCTATAACGCCATTGCGACCAGCAATCGTATTGAGAATACAGAGAGGCTGCCAAGGCTGGAACTGTTCCCGGTCAGGTTCAGTGACACGGATACAGAAGAACGGGTCAGGTTTGGAATCGAGGCCGATATTCAATCGTTCACCAGCTTTGATTTCATGGCAGGCGTTCGCCTGACCACCGAACCAACCGGACCTCTGGACATCGGCAAGCTGGCCGCCCGAATGACAACCAGCAGCTTCCTGCTCGAAGGAGAGGTCAACTTTCCCGGCATGCGGCAACGCACCACGATTCAGGTGAATCAGGAAAGCCTGAAATTCGCTGCAGATGCCACGGTTTCTGTGTCGGGCCAGATCTACAACTATGCCCGGTGTGCCGGCATTGGCTTCAACGCCAATTTCGCATGTGGCATTGCAACGGTGCATTCGCGTGCCTGTGGTGTGGTGTCTGCCGGCGCCTGTAACGCGCAATACTATCTCAACGGGCAGCAGGAGTGCGAAAACCAACTTATCTGTGTAGCCGATGGCGACTGTACCGCGTTGTATCAGCGGGCCCACGCTGAATGTGCGAATCTGCAGGCCGTGCCGTTGCCGGGTCAGCTGACTGCGCATCTGGTGTTGAATGTTGACTGGGCCGGCGGATTCAGCGGCAGAGGCATAGCGTCCTTTTCATCGCCAGCAGCCGGCTGCTATGAAATTGGCGGACGAGTCAGCTATAACGGTCAATTCTCCCTGCAGGCACTGAACAATTTCAGCAATGGCGAGTGTGGCAACACATTCGGCGCCGGCATGCTCATGGCATCGGCTGCCGCCGTCTCCAATCTGCCGTATCCACTGTACCTGACCGATGCCTACGTCCAGACCTCCATGTTCGATTTCAACGGAGACGGAGTGGGCGACATCCTGTACACCATGGAGGTGCCGGTCATTGGGGAAGAAAACAGTGAGAATGATTGGCTGATTTCTTATGGCGGCATGAGTGAACCTGAACTTTTACAAAGCGAAGAAGAGTTTGTATCGCAGCTTGTTTTCGGTGACGTTGATGGCAATGGGTCGAGCGAAATTGTGGTCGAGCGGCAGGATGAGGCTGGTTATCAATGGCTGGCCACGTCCGGTGAGCGCAAATGGGTGAATGTATTGCCCGCCAGCGTTCGCTTTGTCAGCGCCGGTGCAGCCGGTGCCCAGATCGAAGTGAGCCACGGCGGTACCAAAACAGTAACGACTCTGCTGGATCTCAATTTCGGCAACTTCAGGGGAGGCCCGAGTTACGAAGCCCTTCTGACTACGCAAGGCAGCGATGCAGTCACCCGGTTTTTCATGTGCGAACTGCCTTCAACCGCGTGTGAACAGGTTGTGATAACAGGATTCGTCGCCCAACCCGACAGTCTTTATATCGGGCAGTTTGACGGAGATGCTTACCACGAGATTTTTGTGTCGCACGATGATGACTGGTATCTGGTGCAACCGCAGCAGTCCGGTGGCTGGGTGACTACGCTGTATCGTGCCAATACCATGAATGATCTCAAGGATGCGGATTCCGTTGGCGGCCAGGGCTATGACATCAACCAGTTCACGTCAAATATTTCGAAATCCCTCCGCTTCGGTGACTTTGATGGCGATGGCCTCACCGATGTCTTTACGTCTCGCACCAAGAACGATCTGGGACAGTGGATATGGACTGTGTCTTATCGGGGAGGAGACTGGGAGTATCTCAACGCTGCGTGGGAACACCCCTCCATGTTGAGGGTGTCCGACTTCGACGGGGATGCGGTGGCTGACGTTTTCACTGCCTCGGAAACCACCCGCGATGGTCTGGTGGACTGGAGCGTCTGCTACCGGGGCAAGAGTACGTGGGTTCCGCTCAATGCGAATAAAAATCTGCCCTTGTCGGTGTTGAGTCTGGGTGAAACGAAGTTTGATTGAGCATTCGCAATGGCACTGAACACACTTCCACATATGACGGGAAATGCAATGAGACTGGAACGCGTAACCATTTTCAACGTCCCTGCGGCGATTCTGGCCTTGCTGGCTACCTTATTCGCGTCCGTGGCACCTGAAGCGCAGGCCTATACCTATGACGAAGCGGCGGCAAAAAGAATTCTGTACGGATTGACCGGTACGGGTGGCCGCGCGTTTGATACCACGAAGGCGGTAAATTCCTATGCGGTATTTCCAGAGACAATGAAGGAGGCCGACATTCTGGCGATCGTCAAGAACGCGCTGGAAGACGATGAAGACTGGGAGGAGTCGGAGATGGACCGGCGCCGGCGCGGCAAAACGGTGGAGGTGGATAACCTGAGCGTGTACATTGAAGTCCAGCACAAACCGGAAAAAATACTGGATTTCTATCCCGTCGGTGGTTACTGGAAATCAACCGATACCATCTGGGCGAACTATGCCAAATCGCTGCCGTCCATGAAGATAGGTGTTGCGCGGATTTATCACTGCAGCGATTTTTGTCCAAGCAAGCTTGAAGGATGGCACACCGACAAGGGCACCCTGATCAACACGGACAATGTCAGCAAAAAAGCGCGTAAATCGTCTGATCTTACCTTCCATATTTACGACGTGGGTGCAGGCAACTGCATCATTGCGGAATGTCCGGCGGCAGGCGGAGAAAATAACGCCATTATTCTGGACTGCGGTGTATCCAAGGCCCAGCTTTCATCAATTGTGAAACCCAGCGCGACATTCGGTGGCAAGGCTCCACTGATGCTGGAGGACATGTACGATATTCTCGCCAAGAAAGACAAGATAGATCTCATCCTGACCCATCCTGATATCGATCACTACAACTTGATTCCCTATCTTTTCTATTCCAAGAAAAAGACAGAGACAGAAAACGCCATTGCGCCAAAACTCAGGAGCATCTATGTGGGCGGGCTCTGGACGGACTACAAGGACTCTGCGTTGAGCGTCGAAGCAGGTGCGCCAGCGCCCAAAAGGCGCAAGACCGGTGGGGCAAAGGTGCACGAGGTGCTAGGCAAGATTTCCGACGGCACTATCCTGGCTTCCAAACCGGCGGTCCATGCCATGATCAATGCCAACGACGTCTACAAGAATTCTTCTTTTACCGCACGATCGTTCAAGGGAAACGAAAACTTGGCCTGTGGCGATGCGGCAAAAATACTGGCATACAATGCCTATCCGAACCGGATAGGCAAGGAAAAAGGTGAGGAATCCAATGGCCAAAGTATCATTGTCGCCTTTCAGCACGGCGGAAAGCGCATAGCCTTGACTGGCGATGCGACGGATGTGGGGTTGCGGAACGCCATCACCAATGATGCAACCACCGGTTATTTGAATGGGGTTGATGTACTGGTCGTACCGCACCATGGTTCACGTCTACCGACACATTTCCCGGCCGAATGGATGGACACCGTAAAACCGAAGCGGTTGATTTTCAGCGCCGGCGGAAAATTCGATCATCCAACCCAGGAAGCCTATGACTACTACAAAGACGAGGGGACGTTGCTGGCGGCGGCGCCCCACGCGGTTACCTTGTCCAATGCCACAATCACTGTCAGTACGGCAACCTA
>JBMOPR010000637.1:0-8998 GCA_049323075.1 Pseudomonadota bacterium | reverse complement strand
GTGCATTCACCAGTCTTGCCATGCCCATTTTCCTGCTGCTGGCACTGGTCAACTTCCACAACAATGTCTTTCGCTACCCCTGACAGAGCGGACGGCGGTTGATCCTTCCATTGACTTCGCTCGGTATTGGCGTTCCAGCCGCGTCGTAAAATGCCCGGCCATGGTGCGATGTCGCGCGCGTATCGGTTGGGGGCAACGATGGACAATCTTCAAAAGCCGCAGGATCCTCCCAATTTTTCCCTGGTGCTGGGTGGGCCGACTTATCAGCTGCTGGTGCGTTTCCGGCTCACGGATTCGGCATTCGAGCACGTCAGAAAGCGCATGCTGGTGATCAGCCTGTTTGCGTGGCTGCCGTTGTTGCTGCTGTCTCTGCTGGATGGCACGGTATGGGGTGGAGTGGAGCTGCCGTTTGTGCAGGACATCGAGCTGCACGCCCGTTTTCTGGTGGCGCTGCCGCTGTTGATCTATGCCGAGCTGCTCATCCACCAGCGCATGCGGCTGATCGTGGGGCAGTTCCTTGATCTCAACATCATTACCGGGCCCGTCCTGCCGAAATTCCAGGACGCCATTGCCACGGCGCTCCGGCTGCGCAATTCCGTTGTCATCGAGCTTGCGCTGTTCATCCTGATTTTCGTGGGGGGCTATTTTTCCTGGGGCACTGTCAGTGTCGTCAGCAATATCGGTGTTGATGCCGGCACCTGGTATGCCAGGCTGCTGGACGGTGATGTTCACATTTCCTCCGCGGGCTACTGGTACATTGTCATCAGCCGGCCTGTATTTCAGTTTATTCTGGTCCGCTGGTATTTCCGTCTGTTCATCTGGGCCCGTTTCCTGTGGCAGGTTTCGCGGCTGGATCTGAAGCTTGTTCCCACGCATCCCGATCGTGCCGCAGGCTTGGGCTTTCTGGGTGCAAGCGCTTCCGCCATGGCGCCGCTCGTGCTCGCTCATGGTGCGCTGCTGGCAGGGCTGATTGCCAACCAGATCTTTTTTGCTGAGGCGAAGCTGACGGATTTCAAGCTGGAAATTGTCGGTTTCGTGGGCGTGCTCATGTTGCTGGTGCTGGGGCCTCTGTTGGCGTTCTCCCTGCGCTTGATGCAGGCGAAAAGAACGGGCCTGCGGGAGTATGGAATTCTGGCCAGCAATTATGTCAATGAATTCGATAAGAAATGGATTCGCGGTGGCGCCAGTGACGATGAGCCGCTTGTCGGTAGCGGCGATATCCAGTCCCTGGCGGACCTGGGTAACAGCTTCCAGGTGATTCGCGAAATGAAACCGATACCGTTTGGCCGGGATACCATCGTTCAGCTGGTTTTCCTGACGATTTTGCCGGGGATTCCGCTGGTGTTGACCCTGATTCCGCTGGAAGAACTGGTTACCCGGCTGATCGGGATTGTGTTGTGACCAATGTACTGAGGGCGTGGGGATGACGCCGACCGACAGGGGCGCTGGCAACCGCCCCCGGCTTGTGCCGGCAGGATTTGACAATGGTCATTGATTGGTTGCTATGCGATTGACACTGAAATCAGCGTCGGCAGATAGTGTAGGCCACAGAAAAAAACAATAACGCCAGTTCAACCGGGCCTTCATTCAATACGACGTATTTAGTAACAGGGATCTTTCCTTGTTCTTACTGCAGTGTCGGGGTGATCCGGCAGACGGGCGCACATCAGTAATTTCCGGAGCGAAATGTCGATGGGTGAACAGTTGGGCAATCAGTCACAAAAGCCGGTGCGGGAGCCTACGTTGCTGGATGGCCTGCTGCCCATCGTCGGACTGGTTGGCTTGCTGGGTCTTTCCTATTACCTGTTCGGTGAGAACGCGTCCTACGGCCCCAACCAGATTGCGCTGGTGTTCTGCGGGCTGATTGCGGCGCTGATCGGCTACAAGAATGGCATTCCCTGGAGTGATATTCGCCAGTCGACGGTGGACGGTATCAGCACCGGCATGCAGGCCATTTTCATTCTGCTCGGTGTGGGCGCGCTGATCGGCACCTGGGCCATGTGCGGCACCATTTCCTCGATGGTCTATTACGGTCTGAAGCTGCTCAGCCCCCATTATTTTTATGCAAGCACCTGCGCAATTTGCGCGGTGGCGGCGCTCAGTATTGGCAGCTCCTGGACGGTGGCGGGCACCATTGGCATCGGCATGATGGGAATTGCCGAAAGCATGGGGCTGTCTCCGTTGATCACGGCAGGCGCCGTTATTTCCGGGGCCTATTTTGGCGACAAGGCGTCGCCATTGTCAGACACCGCCAACCTGGCTACCGCCGCCGCCGGCTCCGAACTGTTCAGCCATATCCGCGAATCGCTGTGGACGTCAGTGCCTGCCCTGCTGCTGGCGATGCTCGCATTTTCCATGCTGGGGTCGGCAGGGGATTTCGACGCGTCCTCCACACTGCGGGGGCTGGAACAGAACGTCACGATTTCCCTTTGGGCTTTTGTGCCGCTTCTTCTGGTGCTGGTGCTGGCGCTGAAAAAAGTGCCGCCGTTCGTGACCATTTTCTTCAGCGCTCTGGCCGGTGGTGTCATGGCGGTGATTCTGGCACCGCAGGATGTCGCAACGCTGGCCGGTAGCCCCGATATTCATCCTGCGCTGCAACAGCTCAAAGGCGTGTGGGCGGCGCTGGCCACCGGCTATCAGGTTTCCTCCGGTGATCCCACGGTCGACAAGCTGCTGACCCGGGGCGGCATGTCCAGCATGATGATGACCATCTGGCTGATCATGACTGCATTGGGTTTTGGCGCGATTGTCGAGCGCGCCGGCCTGCTCAACCGGGTCATTACGCCGCTGATCAATCGCACCAAATCGGTAGCCGGTGCGGTGACCGCGCTGGTCGGCACCTGCGTGGCCTCGAACGCGCTGACATCTGATCAGTACATATCCATCGTGTTGCCGGCGCGCATGTTCCGTAAAACCTTCGAGGATCGAAGGCTGGCGCCAGTCATGCTGTCCCGCGTGGTAGGTGATTCGGCCACGGTGACGTCGCCGCTGATTCCCTGGAACAGTTGCGGGGCTTATATGTCGGCCGCTTTGGGTGTGTCTGCCATCAGCTTCGCACCGTACTGTTTTTTCAATCTGCTCAATCCGTTGCTGACTGTGATATTCACTGCCGTGGGATTCCGGGTGCTGCGTGCGGTCGTTCCGCAAAAAAGCGTGACGTCGGCAGAAGCGGGCAGCTGAATACGCCATTTTCTACCTTATTCAAACAAGGAGACCTACATGCCAGAAGCATCGAACAAGTTGAAGTTGGGGGCGTTGATTGCGCTTGTGGTGGGCTCGATGGTGGGCGGCGGTATTTTCTCGCTGCCGCAGAACATCGCGGCCAGCGCCAGCGCCGGTGCCACGCTGATCGGCTGGCTGATCACCGGTGTGGGCATGCTGACGCTGGCATTTGTATTCCAGACGCTGGCCAATCGCAAGCCGCAGCTGGACGGCGGTGTGTACGCCTTCGCCAAGGCCGGTTTCGGCGATTACATGGGTTTTTCATCGGCCTGGGGGTACTGGATCAGCGCCTGGATCGGTAACGTCAGCTACATGGTGCTGCTGTTCAGTACGCTGGGTTATTTCTTCCCGGTATTCGGCGAAGGCAATACGCCGGTGGCGATTGGCTGCGCGTCGGTGCTGTTGTGGTTGCTGCATTTTCTGGTACTGCGTGGCATCAGGGAAGCAGCTTTCATCAACACCATCACGACCATCGCGAAAATGGTGCCGCTGGCTCTGTTCATCGTGCTGGCTGCCGTTGCGTTCAAGCTGGATGTGTATACCAGTGATTTTTGGGGCACGGGCAATACCGAACTGGGCAGCGTGATGGAGCAGGTGCGCAAGATGATGCTGGTCACCGTGTGGGTGTTCATCGGCATCGAAGGCGCCAGCATTTTTTCTGCCCGCGCAGAAAAGCGCAGCGATGTGGGCAAGGCCACCGTGATCGGTTTCATCGGCGTGCTGCTGCTGTTGGTGCTGGTCAACCTGCTGTCGCAGGGCATCATGGCGCAGGCGCAACTGGCGGGGCTGAAGAATCCCTCCATGGCCGCGGTGCTGGAACAGGTGGTGGGTGCCTGGGGTGCCAAGCTGATCGGCATCGGTCTGCTGGTGTCGCTGGCAGGAGCGCTGCTGTCCTGGACGCTGCTGTGCGCGGAAATCATTTTCTCCGCCGCCAAGGATCACACCATGCCGGAATTCCTGCGCAAGGAAAACGGCAACCATGTGCCGGCCAATGCGCTGTGGCTCACCAACGGCCTGATCCAGCTGTTCCTCATCATTACCCTGTTCAACAGCTCCACGTACCTGAGTCTGCTGTACCTGGCCACGTCGATGATTCTGGTGCCGTACCTGTGGTCCGCTGCCTATGCTGTGCTGCTGGCCTTCCGTGGTGAAACTTACGAAACGGATGCCGGGCAACGCAACAAGGATCTGTTCATCGCCGTGCTGGCAACGGTTTACGCGATATGGCTGATTTATGCCGCCGGTGTGCAGTACCTGTTGCTGTCGGCCCTGCTGTATGCGCCCGGTGCGATCCTGTTCGCCAAGGCGAAACACGAACTCGGCCAGCCGATCTTCACCAACCTCGAGAAACTGATTTTCATTGGCGTTCTGATCGGTGCGGGTATTGCCGCCTACGGTCTGTATGCCGGCGTCCTCAGCCTCTAAGAGAAGGAGTTCAACATGTCCAAAATAAAACTCGGCGTTCATTCTGAAGCAGGCAAGCTGCACAAGGTCATGGTGTGTTCACCCGGCCTTGCCCATCTGCGGCTGACCCCCGGCAATTGTGATGAACTGCTGTTCGACGATGTTATCTGGGTGAGCCAGGCCAAGCGCGATCACTTCGATTTTGTCACCAAGATGCGCGAGCGGGGCGTGGAAGTGCTCGAGATGCACAACCTGCTGACTGAAACCGTGCAGAACAAGGACGCACTGAAATGGATTCTGGACCGCAAGCTCACTGCCAATCAGGTGGGCGTGGGCCTGCAGGATGACATGCGCGGCTGGCTGCAGAGTCTGGAACCGCGCAAGCTGGCGGAACACCTGATCGGCGGCGTGTCGGTGGCGGATCTGGCCAATGCACTGGGCCAGAGCAAAACCATCTCCATGCTGGGCGATTTCATTGGCCTGACCAGTTTTGTGCTGCCGCCGCTGCCCAACACCCAGTTCACCCGCGACACCACCTGCTGGATTTACGGCGGCGTCACGCTGAATCCGATGTACTGGCCCGCGCGGCGCCAGGAAACCCTGCTCACCACGGCGATCTACAAATTCCATCCGGATTTCGTCAACGCCGAATTCGAAGTGTGGTACGGCAACCCGGATGAAGATCACGGCGCCGCCACGCTGGAAGGCGGTGATGTCATGCCGGTGGGCAATGGCGTAGTGCTGATCGGCATGGGCGAGCGTACCTCGCGCCAGGCGATCGGTCAGGTGGCACAGGCACTGTTTGCCAAAGGCGCTGCGCAACGCGTGATTGTGGCGGGCCTGCCCAAGTCCCGCGCCGCCATGCACCTGGATACGGTGTTCAGTTTCTGCGACCGCGATCTGGTGACCATCTTCCCGGAAGTGGTGAAGCAGATTGTGGCTTTCACGCTGCGTCCGGACGAAAGCAAGACCGGTGGCATCGACATCCGCCGCGAAGACAAGTCCTTCCTCGATGTGGTGGCCGAGGCGCTCAACCTGAAGCAGCTGCGCGTGGTGCAGACCGGCGGCGACGCCTATGAAGCCGAACGTGAACAGTGGGATGACGGCAACAACGTCGTGTGCCTGGAACCCGGTGTGGTGGTGGGTTATGACCGCAATACCTACACCAACACCTTGCTGCGCAAAGCCGGCGTGGAAGTGGTGACCATTTCCGCGAGCGAACTGGGACGCGGACGCGGCGGCGGCCACTGCATGACCTGCCCGATCCTGCGCGACCCCGTCAATTATTGATTCGATAACCATTCACTGAGGGATTAGACCATGGCTTTCAATCTGCACAACCGCAACCTGCTCAGCCTGATGCATCACACCACCCGGGAGCTGAAGTATCTGCTGGACCTGTCCCGCGATCTCAAGCGCGCGAAATATTCCGGCACTGAACAGCAGCATCTGAAAGGCAAGAACATCGCGCTGATTTTCGAAAAGACCTCCACCCGCACCCGTTGCGCGTTTGAAGTGGCGGCGTACGACCAGGGTGCAAACGTAACCTATATCGACCCGACGTCGTCGCAGATCGGTCACAAGGAAACGATGAAAGACACTGCCCGAGTGCTGGGCCGCATGTACGACGCCATCGAATACCGTGGCTACAAACAGGAGATCGTGGAGGAGCTGGCCAAGTTCGCCGGCGTGCCCGTGTTCAACGGCCTGACCGACGAATATCACCCGACACAAATGCTGGCAGACGTGCTGACCATGCGCGAAAACAGCGACAAGCCGCTGCACGACATCAGCTATGCCTACGTGGGCGACGCCCGCAACAACATGGGCAACTCGCTGCTGCTGATCGGCGCGAAGCTGGGTATGGATGTGCGTATCGGCGCGCCCAAGGCGCTGTG
This sequence comes from Pseudomonadota bacterium, assembly GCA_049323075.1. Taxonomy (GTDB): domain Bacteria; phylum Pseudomonadota; class Gammaproteobacteria; order Pseudomonadales; family Ketobacteraceae; genus Ch67. Next base: position 2,474 of record JBMOPR010000637.1, on the reverse strand, counting down.
GCCCACCGACGAATTCGTGGCGCAGTGCGAACAGTTTGCGAAGGAAAGCGGAGCGCGCATCACACTGACAGAAGATCCGAAGCAGGCCGTGAAAGATGTGGATTTCATTCACACTGACGTGTGGGTATCCATGGGTGAGCCGATTGAAACCTGGGACAGTCGCATCAAGCTGCTGCTGCCCTATCAGGTGAACAAGGCGCTGATGCAGGCCACAGGTACGGCGCGTACCAAGTTCATGCACTGTCTGCCTGCGTTCCATAACACCGACACCAAAGTGGGCAAGCAGATCGCGGAAAAATATCCGCATCTGGCTGGCGGTATCGAAGTGACCGAGGAAGTGTTTGAATCCCCGGCCTGTATCGCGTTCGAGCAGGCGGAGAACCGCATGCACACCATCAAGGCCACCATGGTTGCCACCCTGGGTAACGTGTAAGGAGAACGCATCATGCGCATAGTGGTTGCACTCGGGGGTAACGCCCTGCTGCGTCGTGGCGAGGCCATGACATCGGAAAACCAGCGCGAAAACGTGCGCATTGCGGCGGTGGAGCTGGCCAAGGTCGCGCCGGGCAACGAGCTGGTGATTGCCCACGGCAATGGTCCGCAGGTGGGCTTGCTGGCGCTGCAGGGCGCCGCGCACAATCCGGACAATCCGTTTCCGCTGGATGTGCTGGGCGCCGAAACGGAAGGCATGATCGGCTACATGATCGAACAGGAGCTGGGCAACCTGCTGCCGTTCGAAGTGCCGTTCGCCACCATTCTCACACAGGTGGAAGTGGACGCGAACGATCCGGCCTTCAAGGATCCCACCAAGCCCATCGGCCCCGTGTATTCCAAAGCGGAAGCCGAAAAGCTGGCGAAGGAAAAGGGTTGGGCCATCAAGCCTGACGGCGACAAATTCCGTCGCGTGGTGGCCAGCCCGCGCCCGAAACGGATTTTCGAACTGCGCCCGATCAAGTGGTTGCTGGAACACGGCACGATTGTGATCTGCGCCGGTGGCGGTGGTATTCCCACCGTGTACGATGCCAATCGCAAACTGAAAGGCATCGAAGCGGTGATCGACAAGGATCTGTGCACAGCACTGCTGGCGCAGGATCTGGATGCGGATCTGCTGGTGATCGCCACCGATGTTGATGCGGCCTATATCGACTGGGGCAAGCCGACGCAGAAAGCGATTGCCCGTGCGCACCCGGACGCAATCGAAAAGCTGGGATTTGCAGCGGGATCGATGGGGCCGAAAGTGCAGGCAGCCTGTGAATTTGCCCGCGCGACCGGCAAAACGGCAGCCATTGGATCGCTGGCGGGCATCGAGGCGATTGCGAGAGGTGAGGGTGGTACATTGATCAGTACGGCGAAGCCGGGGATTGATTACCGCTAGCGCCGTCCTCCCCGCATGGGCATGGGGCGCGGTCGCGAAGGAATCGATGGCGGTCTGGAGACCGGTGGTTTTGCAATGGGTGGTTTCGCTACCGGCGGTCTCGCGTCGATGGGCGGCCGTCCATCAATCGGAGGACGTTCGCCAGGAGGCCGGCTACCCGGCGGCCTTCCGGGGTAAGGCGGTGGCACTACCACCGCTGGTGGGTAGTTGCCGTAGTAGTAACCGCCGTGATACCAGGGATCGTGATAACCGACACCCACGTGAACGCTGGTGCTGTGCTGGTGGCCGCTGGAAGCGCAGGCGCCCAGCACCATCAGAAATATTCCGCTGCACAGGACGCGACGCAGGTTCATGGCGTCACCTCCGCATTCCCATCGTCGTGCCATTCCAGAATACCCACGGCGGCACCGGTCGGATCGGCCACAATGGCCACATTGCCCGCCATGCGCGCGGGATCGGGCGCCAGCAGAATTTTTCCGCCCAGGGCCGCCGCGTGGTTCGCGGCCTGCGCGACATCCTTCACCCGCAGGAACGGCAGCCACGCCGGCTTCAGATCCGGCTGCGTTTCCGGCAGACGACTGAGCGCGGCGCGGGAGTAACCGTCTTTCACCAGCAATTGCCGGTGGCCGGCGTCGTCCAGCGGAAACAATTGATAGTCACCCACCGGCTGATAGAACGCGGCGGCTTTCGTGGGGTCACGGCTGAACAATTGCATCCAGATCCATTCGCCCGGTTCCGCCAGATAATCCTCAGGATCGCCATCCGGCCGCCGGATCAGCCCGAACAGGGCATCTTCCGCATCGGTCACCAACGCGAAATCCCCGTGCAGGGCATCATTCTGTTGCGGTAACAATACGCGGCCGCCCATGGCGATGACCCGCTTGCTGGCCGCATCCACCGCCGACACCGACACATAGCCGATCCAGCGCGGACGAGCGGGGCTATCCTGCGTTTGGGGGCGCTGGCGCAAGGCGCCGATGGTGCGGTCTTGCAGCGTAATCAATTGCACGTCGCCGGCGGGGCGAAATTCCCAGCCCATCCAGGCGTGGTAGAACTGTTGTGCCGACGCCGCATCGTGCGTCACCAGATCGGCCCAGAC
>JBMOPR010000636.1:2914-9118 GCA_049323075.1 Pseudomonadota bacterium | reverse complement strand
TTTTGTAATTCAGTTCGCGTACGTTCCCCTGCAGGGTTTCGCACAGGGTGCCCAATCCGCCCGACGTGTTGAAGGCTTCATACACCACGCCATCGAGGGAAATCTGTTCCAGCCCTTCCAGCGCCACCAGATTCATGGTCTGGTGATCCTGGATCGCCTCGCACAGATTGCAGTATTCGTTGATCAGGCCGTCGGTGGACCAGGTGAGGTTGTACATCATGCGGTTGGTGGGATACTTGGGCAGCGCGCCCACCCGCATTTTCACGGAATCCAGCTTGTCGAAATGGCGGCAGATATCCCAGGCCAGAATGCCGATAAAGCCCGGAGCCAGACCGCACTGGGGCATGAAAATCTGGCCCGGCCTGGCCTGCTCCGCCAGCGCCCGGATACGGTGGGTGGTTTCCACGTCCTCGGTCAGATCGAAATAGCTGCAACCGGTTTCAGCGCAGACACTGGCAATCAGCGGATTCACATCATAGGAACAGGCCGACACCACCACATTCCAGCCCTGAATGGCCTGCCGCAGCAATGCGGCATCGTGCACATCGAAGCTGGCGGTCTCGACACCCTTCAGGTGCGCAACGGATTCCAGCAGTGGCGTATGCTGCTCCACCACTTTCAGTTTGAACCGCCCCGCCGCATGCAACAGCTTGACGATGGCGGAACCGATCTTGCCACACCCCACCACGACCACACTGCCAACGATCGCCATGATCCTATCCCGTGCGCTGATGAAAAGTGGATTCGAAAATCCGGTCGGCGCTTTGCTCGACAAACCCCTGATACAAGGCGCCATCACTTAAAGGATAGCGCAAGGCGAATTCGTAATAGCAGGTTTTGACGGGATGCACGTCACCATCTGCGAAGCAGTACTCCATTTCATCCGCCAGGGTGGACGCCTGCTGCAGCCCCACCGCCGCCGATCCCTTGATCAACCCACCGCTTTCGTTCAGGTGCAGCCCCAGTTCCGCAACAATATCCAGCACCGCGTCCAGCGACGGCGTGCGCGCCAGATGATTCACACTGATGGTGAAATGATTGGCGCAATACCCCATCACCATCAGCCAGGCGGCGTATTCACTTTCCTGCAGCAGCTGCTGGTATTCGGCGTGGGAAATGCGCGGCCACAGGATGCCCTGCCAGAAAAATGAAGGGTCCTCCGGTTCCGGCAACTCGCCAATGCCCAGCCGGCGCAGGATGATATTACGCGCGGCTTCCGACAGCTGGTCCAGCAGCAGCTCGCTGAGGAAGATTTTCGGCTGCAGCGGATCGGGATGACGGTAGGCAATCGCCTCCAGTTTTTTCTGCACAAAGCGGTAACGCTCGAACGGCGCATAACCCAGTTGCGCCAGCACCGGTTCCAGACGGGCAATATCCAGGGGGGAATGACGGAAGGTGCGGAACGCCACATGATCATTGACCACCACACCATTGCGGGCCTGCACGGCGTCATGGATGCGTTGGGCCTGAGGCGTCACTGCCGTGTACTGCTCCCACAAGCGCTGGAAAAACACCGAACAATCCATACGCGACCTCCTGCGGCAAAACAGCTGCGCAACAGCCTGTTTCTTCACAATAGGAGTGGCCGGAGGATTTTAGAAAGACTCAGATATTGCCAGCAGTAACCGGCTTATGCGCTGCAATGCTAAGGCGGATCAATCCCGCCCCAGCAGCGTCAGCACGATGGTCGCCACCAGGCTCACCAGCGCCATGGACGTGAACGGAATGAACAGCGAGCCATTGCCCGACTCGACCCGGATATCGCCCGGCAGCTTGCCGAACCAGCTCAACAGGCCCGGGGCATACAAAATTACCAGCCCGGCCGCCACCAGCAGAAAACCCAGCATCAGCATGCCCTTACCCATGTTCCACCCCCTGCGGTGTGCACTGGATGTCCGTATCCGGCTGCCAATCCTTTATGACGTTTTCATTAATTTAGGAAGATGATTCTAATTTTTCTGTATACCTTGGCGATCATATTGCCACTACAGCCCTTTTTAAACCCCATTTGAACACGTATCGAGGAATGGCCATGATCCAGGACAAAGTGAAAACCCAGATCGAACAACTGAAGAAGCAAGGCGAAAAGCTCCAGGCCGGCCTGAACAAGCGTCTGGACGATGCCAAGTCCGAAGGCCAGCGCATTCTGCTGGAACTGGGTGTAACTACCGATCCCAAGCAATTGACTTTGAACGAATTGGTGACCGAACTGCGCGCCGCCAACCCTACGGTAAAGGAATTCATCCGCAAGCTGGACGTTGCCACTTATGACAATCGCTTCCGCCTGAACTGGGACACCAGCATGATTTCCGCCTATGCCAAGCAGCAGGCAGAAAAGAGCTATATCAAGGACTTGAAACCGAAACTGGAAGAAGTCCGCAACACCGTGACCGAACAACTGAAGGAAGTGCAGGCCAAGGCCAAGGAACTGAAGGCCCGCATCTCCGCCTGACCCGGATTGCCGATCTTATTGCGTTACCTTTTGCGTAATCTTTACGCACTTTTGAAATAGCATCTCCTGCGTTTCAGCCCCCTCCCCGGGGGCTTTTTTGTTTCCGGGCGGACACAACTGCTAGACTGATGCCTTACTAAAATGCCGGGAAGCATCGCATGGAATGCCTTGAAATCAACCCGCCCAAAACCGTACTGGACTGGCTACCCCTGACCCAGTCCGACGACGAAACTGCGCCGAAAAAAGCCGTGGTGCGCTGCCGGGCCTGCCGCGCCTATATCACCGAAAACCAGTTCCTGATCCCGGTGGACGGCGAATGCAGCCATTTCTTCAAGAACCCGGCCGGACAGGGGTTTGATATCCAGACCTACGTGATGGCGGAAGGCTGCCTCGTCAGTGGCAAGCCTACTGAATTCTTCACCTGGTTCCCTGGCCATGCGTGGCAGTACGCTTATTGCCGGGAATGCAACAACCATCTGGGCTGGTACTACAGCTGTGACGGAATGGCAGGGTTCTACGGTCTGATCATCGACCAGTTATTGCTGGAATGATGGGCGGACACTGACCGCCATAACCCGGTCAATCCCGGTATTGCAGTCTCAGCCCAGTTCGTCCAGGGTCAGCCGGTAACTGGGCAGGAATTTTTCCAGAAAGAAATTTACTTCCGGCATCGCGTATTCAGCCAGCATGCCTTCCACCCGTTGCCTTGCCACCTGGAATTCGTGATTGTTGGATTCCACTTCCTGAATACATTTGATGTAGGCCGCCAGCACATCCGCCGCCTTGACGATGCGCTTCAGATCTCGACTCATCGCCGAATCGTCGATCAGCGGTGCGTAGTCCGCCTGCAATTGATCCGGCAGCATGGTCAGCAGTTTTGCTTTCGCTGCTTTTTCCACTTCCTTGTAGGCTTCCGCAATCGACGGGTTGAAATACTTGATCGGACCCGGCAGATCGCCGGTCAGCACTTCCGACGCGTCATGGAACAGCGCCACCACCGCCAGCTGGTTGGCATCGACAGTGCCGCCGAAATAACGGTTGCGGATCAGGGCCAGGGCATGGGCAATCACGGCCACGTCAAAACTGTGTTCCTTGACGTTTTCGGTTTCGACATTGCGCTTCAGGCCCCAGCGCACGATGTACTTGAGCTTGGCCACGTAGGCGAAGAAGTGAAACAAGAGGCATCCTCCGGAGAGACCCGGCGCGCCGTTGCAGCGCGCCGGGGTGGATCGTTTTACAGATTGGCTTCGGCGTATTCTGCCAGCAAGGACCGGGGGATGCCATTCAGACGCAGGCTGGTGCCATGCTTGAAGCCCTTGAAGCGCTCCGTCATGTAGGTGAGGCCGGAGCTGATGGGGCTCAGGTAAGGCGTGTCGATCTGCGCCAGGTTACCCAGGCACACCACCTTGCTGCCCTCGCCGGCCCGGGTGATGATGGCTTTCATCTGGTGCGGCGTGAGGTTCTGCGATTCGTCGATCAGGATCATGCTTCTCTGGAAGCTGCGACCGCGAATGTAGTTCAGCGCCTTGAACTGGATATTGGCCCGCTCCTTCACATACTCGATGCTACCGGACGGACTTTCATCCTGCAGGTGCAGCGCCTCGATGTTGTCGGTAATCGCGCCCAGCCACGGGTCCATTTTTTCTTCCTCGGTACCGGGCAGAAAGCCCTGTTCCTCCGCCAGCGGCGGCGTGGAACGGGTCACAATGATCTTGTTGTACAGCTTGCGCGCCACGGTCAGTTCGATCGCGGCGGCCAGTGCCAGAATGGTTTTGCCGGAACCTGCCGGGCCCGTGAGATTCACCAGGTGGATATCCGGGTCCATCAGCGCATGCAGCGCCATGGCCTGGTAAATGTTGCGCGGCTTCAGGCCCCACGCGTTCTGGTTCATGACGGCTTCGCGCTTGATGTGCTTGATCAGCACATGCTCGTCCGTGACTTCCTCGATGCGGGCGAGAAAATCCTGTTCGTCCAGCACGTACTGGTTGACATGCAACTGGGCGTCGAATACGTCGCGGGACAGGGAATGAAAGGTGGCGTCCTGGCGCTGGATCGTATCCACATGGGCCACGCCATCCCAGAACGAACCGGGGAATTCGTGATAACCGGTGGTGAGCTGGCGGATGTCGGAGATCAGCTGGTCGTTGTGATAATCCTCGGCCTGCAGGTTGCAGCCACGAGCCTTCAGCCGCATGTTGATGTCTTTCGTCACCAGCACATAGCGCACGTTGGGATTTTCCAGCTGCATCTGCACAATGCGGTTGATGATGCGGTTGTCATTGTTGTCGTTCGACAGACAGGCTTCCGGCGGTTCGCCGGTGCGGTTCATGAGTATCGACAGGGTGCCACGCAGGACGTTGCCCTCGCGCGGAATCGGTACGCCACGGGCAACCTGATCAGTGGGGCTTTCCCCGATGACCCGGTCAATCAGGCGGATGGCAGAGCGGCAGTCGGCAGCAATGGATTTATGGCCGTTCTTGAGCTTGTCCAGCTCTTCCAGAACGGTCATGGGAATCACTACCTGGTGTTCGTCGAAATTGAGAATGGCGTTGGGATCGTGGATGAGAACGTTGGTATCGATGATGTAAGCTTTCTTGGTACTTTCAACTCGTGCACTCATTAGCATTCCTCAAGAAGATACTCGAACACAGCGGCCAAAGGTCGTGCAGGTCTTAGCGTGTTGTATCACCTCCCCTGATTGAGTTGCCCAAACGAATGAGGTATTGCATCCCGATGATATTTCCCCTGATTTTTCTCCTTGAGGAATTTTGCGGAACAAGGGTTCCCGCCTGAGTGAAAGTTTGCTTTAATCGATAGTAACAATGTAGAACACACAATTTGCCAAGCGCAAACTTTTTCTTTGCCAAGTTTTTGATTTGATTGGCAAAGGTGAAGTTCACACTTTTCTGACGCCAGATTTACCCGAATTCCCTGACATTTTTGTGACGCCGCAGCCACTGCAGGTTCCGGCTCGAACGGATGTCTTCATGCCGGTCACCTTTTCAGGCTGTTCAGTTTTCAGGCGGCTGGATATACTCCCAGACCTATAAAGTACAAAACACCGGTTAAACCTTCCGATCCAACACAACAATAAAGAAGGATGCGCCAGGCACTCAACGGCACGGCGCTTTGAAGGGGCATGGACTCGATCATCAAGCTTTCGGCAACCGAATCAGGCGACGATACGGGATTTGCGTCACCCGCCAGCCTGCTGCAACTGGTCAGCCTGCCCCGACTGGCGCTGCACCAGACCCGTGTCTGCCACCAACCCCTGTCCGACTACCAGCAGCTGTGCACTCTGCTGCAGTACGACCCTGCCCTCACCCTGCGTTATCTCTGCACGCTGCAGTCCGTCAGTGAAGGGCCCCAGCCCGAATCCATCAGCGCGCGCATTGCCCTGGGCAGCAAGGATCTGTTGAGCCGGACCCTGCTGTGCGGCGACAGATTCGATGAAAAATTCGCGGCCGGATTCTGGGAAGGCGCCGAGCAATTCATGCTGCAACACTGGCTGGAATCGGTGCAGTGCGCATTTCTGTCCCGGGCTCTGGCCCGCGCGATGGAACTGCCGGACAGCGATGACGTGTATTTTGCCGGCCTGCTGTACCGTTGCGGCGAACTGGCCCTGCTGACCCAGGAACGTCAGGATTACCTGCACCTGCTTGCCCACTGCGCCGATGACGAGGAACGCCGCCAGCAGGAGCAGATCCAGTACCAGACCCAGCACATGTGGGTGAGTCAACGCATCCTGAAAC
>JBMOPR010000636.1:0-2904 GCA_049323075.1 Pseudomonadota bacterium | reverse complement strand
GCACGCTTTCCGCGACGCGACCCTTTACTACCATCTGCCACCCAACAGCATCATTGCTGCCCATCCGGTAACGCGCATCGTGTATGTGGCGCACCGTATCGTCACCGGTCAGGTAACCCGTTTCAACGAAGTGGTTGCACTGGCCCGGCAGGTACTGGACCTGCAGTCCCAGCACATCGAGATGCTGCTGGAAGGCGCACTGAACCAGGCCCAGGAAGTTCAGGAGTCCCTGGCCCTGCAGGTAGAGGAACGGCTGGTGCGCCAGACCCTGCTGCCCGCCCTGCCGCCGACAGATGCCGGCAACAACCTGCACAGCGATCTGCAACAACTGCGGGTGGAACGGGTGGCACTTAAGAACATCCTGAGTGCCGCATCGATGCTGGATCAGGCAGCCGATCTGGGCACGCTGCAGGAAACCATCGGCCGGCTGGCCTATCTGCTGTTCGGCTGCCGCCACGTCATGCTGTTCCGCCACCAGCCGGAACACGACGCATTGCAAGGTGAAAACAGCCTGCGCCCCTCTGCGTTCGAAAATCTGCTGCGACTTCCCCTGAAACAGCCCAGCCTGCCCACCGACTGTTTCCGCCGGCAACAGCCCACCGATAACTTTCGCAACGACGCACATCAGCCAGCCGTGGTGGATCTGGAACTGATGCAGTTGTCAGGCTGCCAGTCCCTGGTGGCATTGCCGCTGACCCTGGAACAACGACGCTGGGGCTGCATGGTGCTGGCCTTCGAACCGGATATCCAGAACCGCTTCAACATGTTGCAGCGTGCGCTCCTGTTTTATGCACAACAGGTGCAGCAGGCACTGGAGCGACGCGATCAAAGAATGCACTGGCAACAGAACCTTGCCCTCTTTGAGCGCAAACTGTTTGAACATCGGCTGAAAAGGCTGGCCCATGAGGTCAACAACCCGCTGAGCATCGCGCAGAATCATCTGCATATAGTACAAATGAACGAGGCGCTGCCGCCGATCGTGCGGGATCATCTGGAAACCGTCATCGAACAGATCGAGGGTAGTAGCCGGATTTTGCAAACCGGCGTCGAACGACTGGATGGAACGGATTCCCGCCTGATCGCGGTCAGCATCAACGAACTGATCGTGGATCTCGTCCATATGTTCACCACGCAGGACGACGCCGATTTCGAATTCAAAACGTATCTGGACGAAACACTGCCCACTATCTATATTGATGACAATTATTTACGGCAGGCGCTCATCAACCTGATAAAAAATGCAATGGAGTGTTGCGAGGATGGGGGAATCATTCGCATCACCACGCGGGGGCGTATCGTCATCAACGGACACCACCACGTAACCGTGCAGATTCAGGACAATGGCCCCGGCATCCCGGACCATCAGCTGGAAACCCTGTTTCATCCTGGACCGAGCAGCAAGCAAGGTCGCCACGCCGGTATCGGCCTGGCCATTGTCAAGGATCTGGTTGAGGAAATGGGTGGCCTGGTTTCGTTTCAGCGCACCGAGGACGGGCAATCCACGTTCTCCATTTACCTGCCGGCACAATAAAAACAACTGAACAGGAAACTGGCAAGCCGACTTTTGCCAGCAAGGAACGACAATGACGATGTCCACCCGGCAGCGTACCTATCCACATCACATACTCGTGATCGACGACAAAGCCGATCTGCTGGCGAGTCTGAAATCCCTGCTGGAAATCCACGGTTTCCGCGTTTCCACCGCCACTTCCACGGAACAGGCCATCGACAGCCTGAAAAAAAGCAACTTCGACCTGGTATTGCTGGACATCCTGATGCCGCAACTGAGCGGCCATGAAGTTCTGCGCTTCGTGCAGGAAAAGCGCGCCGATATTCCAGTGATCGTGATCAGCGGCGACTATTCCTTTTCCTCGGTGTCCACTGCGCTCAAGCGCGGTGCCTGCGACTTCATCCGCAAACCCTATGTGGCGGAAGAACTGATCAACGCTATCGACAATGCACTGGACAAGCGCCGGCTGGAATTCGAATTCAAGACCATGCAGCAGCGCATCCAGCAGTCGGAGAAGATGCACCGTTTCATGGTGAACAATTCACCGGACATCATCTACATCCTGAATGAACGCGGCCACATCACCTTCATCAACGACAGCGTGGAAAAACTGCTGAACCTGCCCAAGGATGAGCTGATGGGCAGCCATTTCAGTGCTTTGACCGGTGATGACGAATCCCGCAATCATCCGTTCACCTTCAATGAACGGCGCGCCAGCGGCCGCAAGACCCAGAACCGGGAAATGCATCTGCGCAAGCGTTTGTGCATCAATGGCGATGGCAGCGCCACCACGCTGTCGGTGCCGTTCGAAATCAATGCCATGGGGATCTACGAAGTAGAGAGGCTCACCGGCAAGCGCCAGTTCCGCGGCACCTACGGCATTGCCCGCGACATTACCGACCGCAAGCAGGCGGAAAACTTCATGCGCTTCCAGGCGTATCACGATCTGCTCACCGGCCTGCCCAACCGGTCCCTGTTCCGCGATCGCCTGTCACTGGCCATTTCCCACGCCAAGCGTGCGGGCACCCGGGTAGCGGTGATGTTTCTGGACCTGGACCGCTTCAAGATCATCAATGACACCCTGGGCCACAACATTGGCGACCTGCTGATCCAGGCAGTATCGCGGCGCATCAGCGAATGCCTGCGGGAAGGCGACACCCTGTCACGCTTCGGCGGCGACGAATTCACCCTGCTGCTGCCCAACCTGAAGAACCAGAACGACGCGGCCATCATTGCACGCAAGATAACAACCGAACTGAAGCAGGTGTTCTTCATTGAACAGCATGAAATTGTGATTTCAGGTTCCATTGGCATTGCCATGTATCCCGAGCATGGCGACCAGATCGATGCCCTGATCCAGAATGCCGATATCGCCATGTACCACACCAAGTCCC
>JBMOPR010000635.1:2735-9267 GCA_049323075.1 Pseudomonadota bacterium | reverse complement strand
GTTCGCCGCAGGGGTTGGTGGCGCGGATCTGTTCGCAGAACCAGTTGTTGTTCATCTCGTTGACCTTGTCGATCAGGATGAAACCGGGTTCGGCGAAATCGTAGGTGGACGACATGATGGCGTGCCAGATCTTGCGGGCTTTTTCCTGCTTGTAGACTTTGCAGGCCACCAGACCTTTGTCGTTGGTGACGTAGCCGTCGTTGGCGGGCCATTCGCGCCAGATCACCTGGGTCACGTCTTTCATGTCCAGCTTGGTGGCGTCGGGGCTGTTGGTCTTGATCGGGAACACCAGCGGCCAGCGTTCGTCTTTCACCACGGCGTTGATGAATTCCTCGCTGATCAGCAGCGACAGGTTGAACTGGCGCAGACGGCCGTCTTCACGCTTGGCTTTGACGAATTCCAGTACATCCGGGTGCGACACGTCGAAGGTGCCCATCTGCGCACCACGGCGGCCACCGGCCGAGGACACGGTGAAGCAGGTGCGGTCGAAGATGTCCATGAACGACAGCGGGCCCGAGGTCTTGGCGCCAGCACCGGACACGTAGGCGCCACGGGGACGCAGGGTGGAGAACTCGTAACCGATACCGCAGCCGGCCTTGAGCGTGAGGCCTGCCTCGTAGTTCTTCTCCAGAATGCCGGACATGGTGTCGTTGATGGTGCCGGACACGGTGCAGTTGATGGTGGAGGTGTCGGCTTTATAGGCCTGGGCACCGGCGTTGGACAGGATGCGGCCGGCGGGAATGGCGCCGTGGCGCAGGGCCCACAGGAACTTGTCGTACCACTTGGCTTTCAGTTCGTCGGTGGTTTCCACGTCGGCCAGGGCGCGGGCCACGCGCTGGAAGGAGTGGTCGATGCTGGCATCGATGGCTTCCCCTTCGCTGTTCTGCAGGCAGTACTTGGTACGCCAGATGTCGTAAGACGCTTCTTGCAGGGGAATTTCCCGTTCTTCTTGCTTCGCTACTGGTTTGAAATTGACAGCGCTCATTGCCACCTTCTTCTTGTTTCCGAATGAAATTGATGTCCGCGCCCCCGGGGGGCCGGTTCCCTATGTACCCAAAGCGTGTGTATCGATGCGCTAAAGTGATCAAAACGGGCGCGCGAGCGGCCCGAAAATCGAATCCAGGTAAGAAACTGCGGATGGTGTTGCGTTTGCTGGTTGGCTGAAGCAGGACGTGCCTTGCATGATTCCACCCCTTCGACGACAGTTCGTTTTGTTGTATGAGCCATGCAAAATCGAGCCCTGCACAGTGGGGTCCGGCGCGCTCGCACAGCTTTCCCGGGTTCGGAATCCCTCCGCCACCCGAAAACAGCGAAACACGCTATATCCGCCTTTCTCATGTCGCCAACCACAATATCTTGTGGTTTCGAAAATCATTCTAGTCAGCGTCGCAAATTTCACAACCCCAATTTTTGAGTTTTTTTACAGTTTGTAACTCACCATTTTGTATACCGGGGCTTACCCCCCAACGCTGGCAAGGGGCAGGCTGTTAGCAGCTCCTTATCTGATTGTTTTCTATACAACAAAAAAATGTCATGAAGCGCGCTTCAAGGCCGGCCGGATTGCGATTTTCCCCCTCGGGGGTTAACTTGTTTTTCTTTGTTCCAGATTGAAGTACCACTGCAGGAGCACGCGTTTCATGTACGAAATCAAAAACCATCCGGTCGACCCCGCCTACGCGAAAAAGGCCAACATCACGCAGGACCAGTACCAGCGCTGGTACAAGGAATCCATCGAGCAGCCGGAGCAGTTCTGGGCCGCCCGCGCCTCCGAGTTTCTGACCTGGTTCAAGCCCTGGAGCAAGGTAAAGGAAGCGGATTTCAAAAAGGGTCAGGCCACCTGGTTCAAGGATGCGAAGCTGAATGTCAGCTACAACTGCATCGACCGTCATCTGGAAAAGCGCGCCGATCAGGTAGCGATCATCTGGGAAGGTGATGAACCAAGCCGGGACAAGAAGATCACCTACGATCAGCTGCACGAGGAAGTGTGCCGGCTGGCCAATGTCCTCAAGCAGCGTGGCGTGAAGAAAGGCGACCGGGTGTGCATCTATATGCCGATGATTCCGGAAGCGGCCTACGCCATGCTGGCCTGCACCCGCATCGGCGCCGTGCATTCGGTGGTGTTCGGTGGCTTTTCGCCGGAGTCGCTGAAGGATCGCATCCTGGATTCCGATTGCCGGGTGCTGATCACGGCGGACGAGGGCCTGCGCGGTGGCAAGAAAATCCCCCTGAAGGCCAATGCCGACACGGCGCTGAGCCACTGCCCCAATGTGCACACCTGCCTGGTGGTGCGTCACACCGGCGGCACGATCAACTGGAACGAGAAGCACGACGTGTGGTACCACGCGGTGCGCGACAAGGTGAGCGACGAGTGCCCGGCCGAGGAAATGGACGCGGAAGATCCGCTGTTCATCCTGTACACCTCCGGCTCCACCGGCAAGCCCAAGGGTGTGCTGCACACCACTGCCGGCTATCTGCTGGGGGCGGCCCTGAGCCACAAATACGTGCTGGATTACCGCGAGGGCGACATTTTCTGGTGTACCGCCGACGTGGGCTGGGTCACTGGTCATTCCTACATTCTTTACGGGCCGCTGGCCAACGGCGCCACCACCCTGATGTTTGAAGGCATACCCACCTATCCGGACGCATCGCGCTGCTGGCAGGTGATCGACAAGCACAAGGTCAACATCTTCTATACCGCACCCACCGCCATCCGCGCGCTGATGAGCCTGGGCGAAGGCCCGGTGAAGAAAACCAGCCGCGCCAGCCTGCGCCTGCTGGGCACCGTGGGTGAGCCGATCAACCCGGAAGCCTGGGAATGGTATTACAACGTGGTGGGCGAAGCCCGTTGCCCGGTGGTGGATACCTGGTGGCAGACGGAAACCGGTTCGATCATGATTGCGCCGCTGCCCGGTGCGTTCACGCTGAAACCCGGCTCCGCCACCCTGCCTTTCTTCGGTGTGGTGCCGGCGCTGGTGGACAGCGAAGGCAACGAGCTGCACGGCGCCTGCGAGGGCAACCTGATCATCAAGCAAAGCTGGCCCAGCCAGATCCGCACAGTGTACGGCGATCACCAGCGCTGCGTGGACACCTATTTTTCCACCTACCCGGGCTACTACTTCACCGGCGATGGCGCCCGCCGCGATGCCGACGGCTATTACTGGATCACCGGCCGGGTGGACGATGTGCTGAACGTGTCGGGCCACCGCATGGGCACGGCGGAAATCGAAAGCGCGCTGGTGCTGCATCCGGCGGTGGCGGAAGCGGCTGTGGTGGGGTACCCGCACGACATCAAGGGCCAGGGCGTGTACGCCTATGTGACCCTGATGAAGGGCGTCGAGCCCACCGAGGATCTGCGCAAGGAAATGCTGAACCTGGTGGCGAAGGAAATCGGTGCCATTGCCAGGCCGGACCTGATCCAGTGGGCACCGGGCCTGCCCAAGACCCGGTCCGGCAAGATCATGCGCCGCATCCTGCGCAAGATCGCCGCCAATGAGCTGGAAAACCTGGGCGATACCACCACCCTGGCCGATCCGGGGGTAGTCACCGACCTGATCGACAACCGCGCCAACAAGTGACCCATCGGTCTGGCGCCCGGCGGGATGCAGGGGCATAGGCTATAGTCATAGCGTTGCATTGCTATTGGATTATTGCCTTGTCTGCGCCGGATTCCCGCCGGGTGCGAGGTCGCCTCCCGCTCCCTTCTCTGCTGTACCTGCTGCTGGCGGCATGCCTGCTGCTGGGTAACGCATTGCCCGCGCAGGCACTGGAACTGGTGCTGGCGGAAGGGGTGCCGTTCCGCGCGCAGAACGCCGCAACCGGCATCGAGTACCTGCGCGACCCCACCGGCACACTGGCCCTGGAAGAG
Source organism: Pseudomonadota bacterium (assembly GCA_049323075.1). Taxonomy (GTDB): domain Bacteria; phylum Pseudomonadota; class Gammaproteobacteria; order Pseudomonadales; family Ketobacteraceae; genus Ch67. Next base: position 5,402 of record JBMOPR010000635.1, on the reverse strand, counting down.
GTGCAGCAACAACCGGCCTGGGCCCTGTCGCAGGCGGACGTGCCCTCCTTCGGATTCGACGCGGCCGCCTACTGGCTGCGGCTGCAGGTGCGCAACGATACTGCCAGCCACCAGTCCCTGGTGCTGGATATCGCGTATCCGATCCTGGATGACATTCAGGCCCACATCCGCTACAGCAACAACGGGACTGCAACCTTCCACCTGGGCGACACCCTGCCTTTCGCCAGCCGCCCCATCGACCACCACAATTTCGCCGTGCCCCTGAAACTGGACGCGGGCACCACCGCCTCGATCTACCTGCGGGTGCAGACAGGCACATCGATGCAGATCCCGCTCACCCTGTGGGACCGGGAGCATTTTTTCGAACAGCAGCAGCGCTATCTGATGGGTCAGGGTCTGTATTTCGGCATCCTGCTGGTGATGGCGGTGTACAACCTGTTCATCTATGTTTCGGTGCGTCACAGCGCCTATATCTATTACGCGATCTCGGTGATGGGGATGGCGTTTTTCATGGCGTCGCTGCACGGTTTCGGTTTCCAGTATGTGTGGCCGGAATTCCCTGGCGTGAATAACTGGGTCACCACCGTGTCGCTGAGCCTGTTCGTGGGCGCCGCCGCGGCATTTACCAATGCCTTGCTGCAGATGAGGAAGAACAGCCCGCGCTATTACTACGTGCTGCTGGCCACGGCGCTGGTGTATGCCGCCCTGATCCTGCTGACGCCCTGGCTGTCGTACGCTTTCCGCATCAAGGTCGGCACCGCGCTGGGAGTGGTGAGCTCGCTGACGGCGCTGGCCGCCGGCAGCTATCTGCTGCACAAGGGTGTGCGCACTGCCCGCTATTACGTGATGGCCTACAGCTTCCTGGTATTTGGCTTCGTGGCCCTGTCGCTCAACAAGTTCGGTTTGCTGCCGCGCAATACGCTCACTGAATTCAGCGCCCAGATCTGTTCGGTGATCGAGATCGTGCTGCTGTCGTTCGCGCTGGCGGACCGCATCAACGAGGAACGGCGCGAGAAATACAAGGCCAAGCAGCAGGCACTGGAACACGAACAGCGCGCCCGCGAAGAACAGGAACGCTACCTTCGCCTGCGCCACAGCGCCGAGCTGGAGGAACTGCAGGCCCAGCAGAAAATCATCGCCGCCCAGGCGGAAAGCCGTGCCAAGAGCGAGTTCCTCGCCACCATGAGCCATGAAATCCGCACCCCCATGAACGGCGTGCTGGGCATGGCCGAACTGCTGCAGGATACCGACCTGCAACCGCAGCAGCGGCAATATCTGGATGTGATCACCAGTTCCGGCAAGGCGCTGCTGCACATCATCAACGACATTCTGGATTACTCGAAAATCAGCGCCGGCAAGCTGGCCCTGGAGCAGATCGAATTCGACCTGGCCCAATTGTGTCGCGACTGCAGCGCCATGTTTGCCGCCACCGCCGAACGCAAGCAGATCGCATTGAACTGCACGCTGGAAGAGGGCACACCGCTGCGCATCCAGGCGGATCCCACCCGCCTGCGCCAGATTCTGCTGAACCTGCTGGGCAACGCATTCAAGTTCACGCCCCAGGGCGAAATCCGGCTGCGGGTGCTGGCCCTGTCACCCGTCAATGCCAGCGGCCAGACCCGGCTGCAGTTCGAAGTGAGCGACACGGGAATCGGCATTTCCGCCGAGGCCCAGGCGCGCCTGTTCCAGGAATTCGCCCAGGCTGATTCGTCCATTACGCGGGAATACGGCGGCACCGGGCTGGGCCTGAGCATCTCGCAGCGGCTGGTAGCGTTGATGGGCGGCGAAATCGGCGTTTTCAGCGAACCGGGAAAAGGCAGCACGTTCTGGTTCACCCTGCCCTGTCTGGCCGTTAACGCCAGCGCCAACAACAGCAGTGGCCCGGCTGTCGCAACCGACCACCAGCACCCGCGCCTGCGGGGCCGCCGGGTGCTGGTGGTGGAAGACAATCCGGTGAACCTGCTGGTGATCAACGGCATGCTGAAAAAGCTGGGCATGATCTGCGAGACGGCGGACAACGGCCAGACCGCGCTGGATCTGCTGCGGGATCATCACACCCGCTTCGATCTGGTGCTGATGGACTGCGAGATGCCGGTGCTGGACGGCTATGCCGCCGCCCGCGCCCTGCGCGATCATGAGCGGCAACAGCAGCTGTCGCCGCTGCCGGTGATCGCCCTCAGCGCCCATGTGCTGCCGGAGCACCAGGACCGGGCACGGGACTGCGGCATGAACGATCATCTGGCCAAGCCGCTGGAATTCAGCGCCCTGAAAACCAAGCTGGCCATTTGCCTGGGCAGCACGCCGGTGGCCAGCCAGCTGGGCCTGGCCCACTGAACACCCACACCTTGCCGGACATACCCCGCGCAGGATTCATATCAAAATGCGATAAGCCCGCTCGGGATGGGGTGGCTGGCCTATAGTGTAGAGGGCTGCCTGACTGGTGAATCCCCGTTGTGATGTTGATGTGCCATTTCCGCTGGATCTTTCCGCCTCTGCTGCGTGCCTGCCTGCTGGCACTGGCCTGCCTGTGTGCGGCCCCGCCTGCCCTGGCGCTGCAACCCCTGGCGATCGATCCCGGCTTCAATGAAACCACCCTGGGGCGCCAGGCGGATTTCATACTGGACGACAGCCGCCAGCTGACCCTGGACGCGGCCATGGCGGAAGATG
>JBMOPR010000635.1:0-2725 GCA_049323075.1 Pseudomonadota bacterium | reverse complement strand
CCCCTGGCAGCCCTTGCAGATGGATACCGCGTCATTCGGCTTCAACGCCAGACCGCTCTGGCTGAAACTGGAACTGGCCAGCGGGAGCCCCCAATCGCGACACCTGTTGCTGATCGTGGATTACCCGGTGCTGGACCGGGTCGACATCCACGTCGTCCATCCCGGCAAGCCGCCGGAGCGCGTGACCGTCGGCGACACCCTGCCCTTCGACCAGCGGCCAAGGGATCACCGCCTGTTCCTGCTGCCACTGACACTGGAACCCCAGGCCCGCATGACCCTGTACCTGCGGGTACAGACCGAGGGCTCTCTGCAGGTTCCGCTACGGCTGGCAGACCGGGAATACTTCTACGAGCACCAGCTGGGCTTCACCATGATCCAGGGCTGGTACTTCGGCATCATGACGGTGATGGCGCTGTACAACCTGTTCATCTACTTCAGCCTGCGTGACACCAATTACCTGATCTACACCCTGTTCGTGGCCTGTACTGCGCTGTTCGTCGCCAACATCAAAGGCTACTCCTTCCAGTACCTGTGGCCCCACTGGCCGGCACTGAACCAGTTCTCGCTGCCGCTGATCATTGTGGCCCTCGGCTTCACTGGCACCCTGTTCTCTCTCGGGCTGCTGCAGGTGCGACGCGACTATCCGCGCCTGTACCGGTATTACCAGCTGTATTTCGCGGCCTACGCGGTGGCGCTGCTGGTCTCGTTATTCGCGCCCTACGAGATCAGCATCCGCCTGAGCGCCCTGATCGCGGGTATGGCCAGCCTGTCCGGCGTGGTGGTGGGTCTCTATATCGCCTGGTCCGGACAGCGCACCGCGCGCCTGTATGTGCTGGCCTGGGGCGGACTGCTGCTGGCCGCCTCCATCCTGTCCCTGAACAAGGCCGGCATTCTGGCATCCGGGCCGCTGTCGGACTATGCCCTGCAGATCGGCTCGGCGGTGGAGGTGCTGCTGCTGTCGTTTGCCCTGGCCAACCGCATCAACGAGGAGCGGGAAGCCAAGGAGCGGGCACAGCAGGCTGCCCTGCACCACGAGCAGCAGCTGCGCGAGGAACAGCGCCGCTACCTGGAGCTGCAATACAACACCCAGGTGGAGGAACTGAACGCGCGCCAGAAGGTGCTGGAAGCCGAAGCGGACAGCCGCGCCAAGAGCGAATTCCTCGCCACCATGAGCCACGAGATCCGCACTCCCATGAACGGCGTGCTGGGCATGGCCGAACTGCTGCAGGACACGGACCTGCAGCCCCAGCAGCAGCAATACGTGGACGTGATTGCCAGTTCCGGCCGCGCCCTGCTCAACATCATCAACGACATTCTGGACTACTCCAAAATCGCCGCCGGCAAGATGGAACTGGAGAAAGTCGATTTCGATCTGGACAAGCTGTGTCTGGAATGTGCATCGGTGTTTTCCGTCACCGCCGAACGCAAGCGGCTGGAACTGGTATGTTCGCTGGAGCCGGGCACGCCGGTGTTCGTGAAAGGCGATCCCACCCGCGTACGGCAGATCCTGCTGAATCTGCTGGGCAACGCCTTCAAGTTCACCAATGAAGGCGTGGTGAGCCTGCGGGTGCAGGAAATCAAACAGCCCGGTGCAGCGGACAGCGGCGAACACCTGCTGCGGTTCGAAGTGCGCGACACCGGCATCGGCATCCACGAATCCGGCCGCGACAACCTGTTCCGGATGTTCAGCCAGGCCGATTCCTCCACCAGCCGGCAATTCGGCGGCACCGGGCTGGGACTGAGCATTTCCAAACGGCTGTCAGAACTGATGGGCGGCGAGATCGGTGTGCACAGCGAACCGGGCAAAGGCAGCACCTTCTGGTTCACCCTGCGCTGCGGCAATGCTGACGATCGCTTCGTGCAGGAACACTTTGTACCGCTGTCGGCACTGAAGGGCCGCAAGATCCTGATCGTGGACGATTCGCCGGACTTCACCCAGGTGGTGAAGGAACAGGTGGAAGCCTGGGGCATGCGCGCCAAGGTGGCCTATTACGGCGAGCAGGCGCTGTCCCTGCTGCAGGAAGCGGCGGCGGCCGGCGATCCGTTCGAACTGGCGACCCTGGACATGGCCATGCCGGGCATGACCGGTCTGGAGTGCGCCCGGCGCATGCGGACAATACCGGCGCTGCAATCCTGCCGCTGCATCCTGCTCACCGCCATGCGGATGATGCCTGCCAAGGACGAACTGAAAGCCGCCGGCATCGAACTGGCGATGCAGAAGCCCGCCTCGGCCCGCGCCCTGCGACAGGCACTGCTGGGCCTGAGCGAGGGGACGCAGCCGGGTCACACCCATCTGGCGGTGGAGCCCGGCGCCAGCCCGCTCAGGGGCAAGTGCGTACTGGTGGTGGAAGACAATTCCGTCAACCAGATGGTGATTGCCGGCATGCTGAAAAAGCTCGGTGTGAATTACACCATCGCCGCCAACGGCGAAATCGCACTGCAGCAGCTGCAACGGGAAAATGCCAGCTTCGACCTGGTGCTGATGGATTGCGAGATGCCGCTGCTGGACGGCTACGCCACCGCCCAACGCTACCGCGAGTACGAGCGGCAACGGCATCTGCCGCGGCTGCCCATCATCGCCCTGACGGCCCATGTGCTGCAGGAACACCAGATCAGAACCCAGCAGGCCGGCATGGACGACCATATCGGCAAACCGCTGGAATTCACCACCCTCAAGGAAAAGCTGCTGGAACGGCTGGCGCCCGACCACAAGACGGTTGCCAGA
>JBMOPR010000634.1:0-9272 GCA_049323075.1 Pseudomonadota bacterium | reverse complement strand
ACAGGTCGGTGTTGTATTCCACCGCCACATTGAACGCGTCACCGCTCTTGGCAATCACTGCCGCCAGATCATTGCGCGCCGATACGTGCACCGACTGGATCGGTTCGATGTCCAGCGCGGCCTGGCCCAGCGGAGCGGATTGCTGGTCGCTGATGTTGATCAACTGGAACAGCGACTGGGCCAGCGGCGGATAACCGGGCTGACGCTCCACTTTCATCACATCCAGCAGCCGGTCCACCGGCATGTCCTGGTGACTGAAGGCACCCAGCACCATTTCCTTCACCCGGCCATAGAATTCCTTTACGGTGGGATTGCCGCGCAGGTCCGCGCGCATCAGCACCAGGTTGACAAAGAAGCCGATCAGTTCCTGCACTTCGCTGCGCCCACGGCCGGCGATGGGCGCGCCGATCACCACGTCCTGGCTGCTGGCGTAACGGCCCAGCAGCAGTTGCCAGGCGCCGAGGAAAAACATGTAGGGCGTCAGATCCAGTGCCGCGCAGGCGCGGTTCACGGCGGTGGCAATGGCCGGATCAAGTTTCAGATCGAAGACGGCGCCGTTGCTGCTGGGAAAATCCTGGCGCGGGCGGTCGGTGGGAATATCCAGCACGGGCGGCGTACCGGTGAGCGTCTTCACCCAGTACTGCAGGTGTTTTTCCATCTCGTCCGCCGCCATCTGCTGGCGCTGCCAGACGGAAAAATCAGCGTACTGGATCGGCAACGGCGGCAGCGGCGACGCCATGCCGGCAGAAAACGCCATGTACAGGATGCCGATCTCCTTCACCAGCACATCCATCGACCAGGCATCGGAGATGATGTGGTGCATGCCGGCCAGCAGCACGTGGTGGTGGTCGTCCAGCCGCAGCAGATGCGGGCGGAACAGCGGGCCCTGGGCCAGATCGTAAGGCGTCAGGGTTTCGGCGTGCACTTCGGCCATCACGCGCTGCTGCTGCGCATCGGCGTCGAGGTCGGAGATATCAATCAGCGGCAGGGTCCAGCGCTCGAAGGTATCGATCACCTGGAACGGCTCGCCGTCGACATTGGCAAAGCGGGTGCGCAGGGTTTCATGCCGTTGCACGAGGGTGGCAAAGACCTTTTCCAGCACACCCAGATTCAGCGGGCCGCGAATGCGCAGGGCGCTGGCCATGTTGTAGGTGACGTCGCGGGGATTGATCTGGTCCAGCAGCCATAACCGTTGCTGGGCAAACGACACCGGAATCGGCTGGTCGCGGGTGATGACAGGAATGGGCGCTTCGTTGAGTTTACGGGCCTGGCGCAGGAACTCGATGATCTCGGGTTTGCGGGCCACCACCTGGTCGCGGACCGCCGGGGTGAAGGCACCTTCCGGGGCGCTGAACCGCAGGTTGTCCCCTTCCAGCCAGAGACGGATGTCCAGTTTCGCCAGCGACGCCAAAAACTCTACTACGTTCATAATGTTCCTGTTCTTTTTCTTGTAATGTATACCGAGTGTATACGCGATTGAAACGGACTTTCCGAAGCAGATACAAACCGGCAATTTTCAGTCAAAAAGCAACGGTTTGAAAGGGGTTAGCCGGTGTCTTTTGGTGTGTTTTTGAAATAGTCGCCCATATTGACGACAGCGCCCGGCGATGAGGTTTCGCCCGGGCAGCAGGTATTGCGGCCCTGGCGCTTGGCGCGGTAGAGGGCAGCGTCGGCCCGCTGCAGCAACTGGCTGGCACTGTCCTCGCGCCCGGTGGTGAGACTGGAACCGATACTGACAGTGATCTGCCGGTAGGGGCTGTCCTGGTGCGGCAGGCACAGCCCGCGGATGGCACGCATGATGCGGGTGGCGATATGGTCGGCGCCCTGCTGGTCGGTATCTGCCAGAATCACGGTGAATTCCTCGCCACCGTAACGGTACAGGCTGTCGGTGGGCCGCCGCAGACAGTTGCGCATGATCAGCGCCACCCGGATCAGCGCTTCATCGCCGGCGTGATGGCCGTAGCTGTCGTTGAATTTCTTGAAATAGTCGATATCGATCATCAGCAGCGCCATGGAGGTGCCATCGCGGGACGTGCGTTCAAACTCGGACAGCAGGCGGTCGTCGAACGCACGCCGGTTGGGCACGCCGGTGAGGCCGTCGATCAGTGCCAGCTCGTAATTGTCGCGGGCGGTCTGTTCCAGCTTTGCCTTTTCCCGCCGCAATTGCTGCATGTGCGACACCAGCACGAACGACAGCAGCGTCATGTTCAGGATCAGACCCAGTTTCAAACCATGTTCGGTCATCCATGATGGCGCCAGCACACCCAGCTGCTGCAGGATGAACAGCGCAGCACCCAGAAAACCGCAGCTCCAGGCCACCACAAAAATACCGGCGCCCTTCTGCCGCGCCCGCAGGGCGATGATGCCGGAATGCACCACCGTCATGATCACCAGCAGCGGCCACAGCGCGGAGATATGGATCAGCCAGCGGAATGGCAGCAGAATGCCGGCCACCGCCAGCAGCGCACCGCTCCAGCCCAGCCACACCAGCAGACGGTCGAGCCGCGGCCGCAGCAGCTCCAGCTGCAGGACATCGCGGGTGAACAGGCAGACAAACCACATGGCCAGCCCGACGGTGATTGGCTGGATGTGCTCGTTGATCCAATAGCCACTCCCCGGCCACAGGTACATGAAACCGAAACCGCTCATCGCGGCCTGATACAAGGTGACGGCCGTGAGCAGCGCCATGTAGAACAGATAGGAACGTTCCGCCGCCAGCAAATAGATCACCGCATTGCAGAACATCATTACCAGCAGCGCGCCGAAAAACAGGCCGTAGCCAAACTGCAGCAGGCGCTCATCCCGCTGCAGCACCGACTCGCTGACCAGTGCCAGAGGGAAACGCATGGCACCGTTGGTTTCCAGGCGCAACAAGAGGTGGGTGGTCTGGCGCGGAATCTGGAAATAGAACTGGGGGCTTTCCACTTCGCGGGTACCCCAGGGACGCTGGTCGCCGGTTGTGGTGCGGTGCAGCCACTCGCTGTGGGGAAACTTCAGCCACAGATCCAGCTTGTCCATCAGCGGATAGGCGAACTCGAGAAACCACTTGTTATGGGCGTCGAGCTTGTCCAGCGGCACCAGCACCCAGAACACCGGCTGGCCATAGCCCCAGTTATCCTCGCCGTGGGGCGTGGGCTGAAACGGAAATTTTTGCAGCAGTTGGTCGGGATCGGCTATCTGCGCCAGATTCTGGGTTCCGGTTTCATCCAGGTAAACCCAGGCGTGACTGTTGAGGGCAATGCGCGGCGCAGGCTCGTCCGCCTGTGCACCAAGGGCGCCAGCAGCAGAAGGAAAAGCAGGCTGCAGCGAAACAGGGAGACCGGCATCCGGTGGGCCTGACTGGCTGGGGACAGAAGTCCAGCCTAGCACATCCCTGCCATGATGGCCTGTGCGGGGGGCTGGAGGTACGGCAACAACCGGAGCGGCTGCCGTGCCTGATTGAACCAATACTGACTGCGGACCATCAGAGGAAGCCCTCGTCCCGCCCTTCGCTGCTGCCGGCCTGCTGCGAGGTTTCCGCCGCCTGGGCCGCCCACTGCAGGGTTTCCAGGTACTGGGCGATGTCGGCGATGGTGTGCAGTTCGAACAGCGCCCGCAGCGGGATGTCGACATTGAAGGTGTGACGGAACTTGGACACCGCCCGCGCCGCCAGCAGGGAATGGCCACCCAGGTCGAAGAAGCTGTCGTGCACGCCGATGCGGTCGACACCCAGCACTTCACTCCAGATCGCCGCCAGTTTTTCTTCCGTCTCGTTGCGCGGCGCCACGTAGGGGCCACGGCCGGTGTCGGTGGGCGACGGCAGTGCGTTGCGGTCCACCTTGCCATTGGGCGTGAGGGGCCAGCGCTCCAGCACCAGGATGTGGGCCGGCACCATGTAGTCCGGCAGCGCGTTGCGCAGTTTCACGCGGCAGCCCTGGGTATCGAACGTTTTGGGTGCGATCACGTAGGACACCAGCTGATCGTCGCGCACCAGGGTCAGGCTGTCGCTGACACCTTCCTGCCGGCGCAGGGCGTGTTCGATTTCACCCAGCTCGATGCGCAGGCCCCGCAGCTTGATCTGGAAGTCCTTGCGGCCGATGTATTCGATGTTGCCATCGGTCCAGTAACGGGCCAGATCGCCGGTGCGATACCACAGGTTATTCGAGGCGGAACCGGGCCTGGCGAACGGATTGTTCTGGAACACCGACGCCGTGAGTTCGGGCCGGTCCAGATAGCCCAGACCCACGCCGTTGCCCGCCACGCACAGTTCACCCACCACGCCTTCCGGCAGCAGATGATTGCCGGCGCCGACAATATACAGCTGCGTATTGCACACCGGCTTGCCGATGGGTAGCACTGTGGCCGCGTTGTCCTGGTTGATGTGGTACGACACCACGTCGGTGCACTCGGTGGGGCCGTAGCTGTTCACCACCTTGCACTGGCACGACGGATGATCCAGCCAGGCCTGCAGCGCATTCATGCGGATCGGTTCGCCACCCAGCACCAGATAACGCAGCGCGGGGAATGGATAACCCTTGCGCGCCGTTTCCTCCACCACCGGGTAGAACGCACTGGGCGCACAGTTGACGATGCTGATGGCCTCCTTCTGCAACGTGTCGGCAATCACTTCCACGTCGTAGTTTTCCATCGCCGGAATCACCAGGGTGCCCCCGGTAAGCAGCGGCGCGAACAGGTTTTTCTGGGTCAGGTCGAAACCGAACGCACTTACCAGCAGGAATTTGTCCTGCGCGGAAATGTTCAGTGCGTTGATGTACCAGTGCTGCAGATTCACTTCGCCGGAATGGCGCACCACTGCACCTTTCGGCTTGCCGGTAGAGCCGGAGGTGTAGATCACGTAGATCGGATCGTCGCCGCTGATGGTGACGGACGGCGTTGTGCCTGGCGCCTGCAGATAAGCCGGCTGCTGGTCCAGCTGCACCACGTTGACACCATGCAGATTCACACTGCCCTGCTGCAGCCGCTCCACCACGCATTTCTGCGTGAGCAGCACCGGCGCCTTCGAATCTTCCAGCATGTAGGCCAGACGCTCGGGCGGATACTCCGAATCCATCGGCACGTAGGCAGCGCCGGCTTTCAGCGCACCGAGTACCGCCACCAGCATGTCGGGCGAACGGTCGAGACAGATACCGATCTTCTGGCCCTTCTGCACGCCGGTTTGCAGCAGCCAGTTGGCCAGCTGGTTGGATTTCTGCTGCAGCTGGGCGTAGGTGAACAGCACACTACCCTGCTTCACCGCGATATTGTTCGGCGTGGCCTGTGCCTGCTGGTCGAACCAGGTCAGGATGCTGGCATGGTCTGGCAGGGTTTGCGCGCTGTTATTCCACACTTCAGTTTGCTGGTGTTTTTCCTGCGGCAGCACCAGTTCCAGCGCGTCCACCGACGCCACGCCGGACACGATCTGCTGGCTTAGCATTTCGATGCGACGCAGGAAATCCAGATCGGCGAACAGGTCCGACAGATAGATGAGGTTCAGCTCCATCCAGCCGTCCTGCTCGTGCACCACGAACTGCACCGGGCCGTCCTGCACCTGCGGATAAGCTTTCAGCTGCACGCGGGTGCCGAACAGTTCCACCGACGGAATGAAGTTGTAATAGTTGAACATGAAATGCAGGCGGCCTTGCGGCAGCGTGCGGCGCTGGGTGAGCAGCGACACATTGGCGTTGCTGCGCAGCGACTTGCGGTAATTGCGGATGTAGGCGAACAGTTCGTCCACCTGATGACCCGGCGCGAACAGCGACTGCGGGAACACCACCGGTAATACCTGGAAATAATTGCCGAACGCGCGCTTGTGCTGGCCGGTGCGTCCGCCCACCACTTCCGACACCACGAAATCCGCTTCGCCACGGCAATAGGCGTTGATCAGCAAACCGTACAGCGCCTTGAAATACAGCGATGGCGTGATGCGCTGCTGTTCGCAATACTGTTGCACGGCGGCCCAGTGGGCATCGTCCAGCCGCACCTGCTTTTCGATGCGGCGGCCGGTGCCGGCGGCCTGTCTGGCCTGCGGCGGCAGCGGGAAATCCAGCGCTTCCACCGCACGGCTCACTTCGCGCCAGTGGGCGATGACCTCGGTGGTGTCGGTGCGGCGGGTGTTGTCCTGCACATAATCCGGATAGATCACCGGCGCCGGCACATACGGCTGGCCCGACTTGATGCTGTGCGCCGCTGCAATCGAGTTCAGCAGATGCACCGCCATGCCCGCGCCATCCAGCAGGATGTGGTTCATGCGGAAAATGACGAGGTGACGATTGCGATCCAGCTTGTAAACCCAATATTGTGACAGTTCGCCGTGAATGTCGTACGGCTGCCAGATTTTGCCTTGCGCGAACGCCGCGGCCGCTTCGTCACTGGTGCTGCGAGCAGACCAGTCCTCGAAGGCAACGTGCACCTGTTTGCGTTTTGCGATCCGCAGATAGGCCACATCCGCATACGGAATATCGGCGCGCAGCAGTTGCGCCCGCAGCATGGGCTGGCTGTCCACCAGCTGTTGCGACGCCCGCTGCCAGAGCGCGAAATCGAATTCGCCGTCGGTAATGAAATGGTAGCCCAGGCTATTCTTGAGTGTGTCCGGTTCCAGCAAAGAATCCAGATACATGTCGCGCTGCATCGGCGACAGGCGCTGCAATTCGCAGTCGGCGGGGTTCTGTTTGAGCAGACCGTACAGATCCTGCAGCTCCACCACATGAATCGAATCCAGCAGCAGTTCCGACTGGTCCAGCATCTGTTCCAGAATGTGCCGGTAATGCTGCAGCATGCGTTCGATGGTGCTGGCAACAAACAGATCGGTGTTGTATTCCATCACGCCGGCAATATCACCCGCGCCTTCCTGCAGGATCAGCGACAGCTCGTATTTCGCCGTTTTGTGCTCTCGCGGCACCGTCTCGATACTGAGGCCGGCCATGTTCGCCTGCACATCGGTTTCGGCCACGTTCTGCAGCGCGAAGCCCACCTGGGCACCGGGCGACGTGTCAGCGCTGCGTTCCATCTTGATGGCGTCCAGCAGCAGATCGGCCGGCATGTCCTGATGGGTGTAGGCACCCAGCGCCACCTGTTTGATCTGGCGGAAATACTGCTCCACCGATGGATTGCCATCCAGACGGGAACGGAATACCAGACCGTTGACGAAGAAGCCGATCAGCCCTTCGATCTCGGCGCGGTTGCGGCCGGCGATGGGAATGCCGACGCAGATATCCTGCTGGTTGCTGTAACGGCTGAGCAGCACGTGATACGCACCCATCAGCACCATGAACGGCGTGAGGTCGTGCTGCTCGCAGTAACGTTTCACCTTGCCGGCCAGCGCGGGGCCCAGCGACAACGGGAAGTGAGCGCCGTTGAACGTCTGGATTTTCGGGCGCGGCTTGTCGGTGGGCATGCGCAGCACATCGGGTGCGCCGTTCAGTGCGTCTTTCCAGTAATTGCGCAGTTTGTCCAGCGTGTCGCCCTGCAGCCAATTGCGCTGCCACACGGCAAAATCGCTGTACTGGATCGGCAGTTCCGGTAATGGCGAGGCGCGGCCAGCGGCAAACGCCAGATACAGCGCCTGGATTTCCTGCACCAGCACCGTGAGGGACCAGCCGTCGGAAATGATGTGGTGCATGTTCAGCAGCAGGATGTGTTCCTGCGCCGACAGTTTCACTATGCGGGTAGTGAACAGTGGATCGTTCGCCAGACTGAAGGTGACGTTGGCATCCTGATCCACCAGCCGTTCCACTTCCTTCTGCTGCGCCGTCTTATCCAGGCCGGACAGATCCGTCAGGGTGGAATGCCAGGGGCCCGGCTCACGCACGCATAACTGCGGCACGCCATCGTTTTCCGCGAAATTGGTGCGCAGCACTTCATGCCGGCGCACGATCTCGCCAAACACGCGGTCCAGCACCGCCACATCCAGCGGGCCGGAGATTTTCAGCGCCGACGGCAGATTGTATTCGCTGCTGCCCTGGTTCAGCTGATCGACGAACCACAGGCGATATTGTGCGAACGACAGCGTGTCGCGGTTGGGTGGGTCCAGCGGCACGATGGGTGGCGCGGTATCCACAAAGCCGGCGGCGGCGGCGCTGCTGATGGCATGGGTCAGTTTTTCGATGGTGGGCGATTCGAACAGCGTGCGTACCGACAGCTCCACACCAAACGCCTGCCGGATGCGCGACACCACCTGGGTCGCCAGCAGCGAATGTCCGCCTACTTCAAAGAAATTGGCGGTGACGCTCACCTGCGACAGCTTCAACACCTGACACCAGATATCGGCGATGCGCTGTTCGCTGTCGTTGCGGGGCGGCACATGGGCACCCTGGTCCCGTGCGTCGGGCTTGGGCAGCGCCTTGCGGTCGATCTTGCCGTTGGGCGTGAGCGGCCAGGCATCCAGCAACACGATCGCACCAGGCACCATGAATTCCGGCAGCTGTTTGCGCAGCGCATCGCGGCCGGCAGGAATGTCGAACGAACGCGGCGCGATCACGTAGGACACCAGACGGTCGTCCACCACCAGCGTCAGCGCATCGCGCACGTGCGCCAGTGTTTTCAGGATGCTGTCGATTTCGCCGGGCTCGATGCGCAGGCCGCGCAGTTTCACCTGGAAATCCTTGCGGCCCACATACACCAGTTCGCCGGCATCGTTGTAGCGCACCAGATCGCCGGTGCGATACCAGTTGGCAGCGCCAGTGCCAAAGCGCGCCGGCTGGAACGACTGTTCATTCAGTTCGGGGCGGTTGAGATAACCGGTGCCCACACCAATACCGGCCACGCACAGTTCGCCCGTGGCGCCAGTGGGCATCAACGCGCCCTGCTGGTTGACGATGAACAACTGCGTATTGGGCAGCGCACGACCGATGGGCATCGCGCGATGAATGTCGTCGATTTGTTGCAGCGAGCAGTACGCCACCACGTCGGTGCATTCGGTGGGGCCGTAGCTGTTGGTGAGTGTGCAGTTCACGGCGGGCGCATCGAACCAGTGTTTCAGGCTGCCCAGACGGATCGGTTCGCCACCCAGCACCACATGGCGCAGCGAGGCAAACGGATAGCCCGGATGACTGTCCTGTTCCACCAGCGGATAAAACGCCGACGGCGCGCAGTTGATGACGGAAACGTTCTGCTGCGCGATCAGGTGCCCAAGCCGTTCCGGATCGTAATCCTCGAAATCCGGAATCACCAGCGCGGCGCCGGTGCAGAACGGAATGAACAGATTTTTCTGGGTCAGGTCGAAACCGAGCGCGCTCAGCAGCAACACGCGGGATTGGCCGTTCAACTGCAACAGCTGGCGGTACCATTGCAGCAGA
>JBMOPR010000633.1:5766-9279 GCA_049323075.1 Pseudomonadota bacterium | reverse complement strand
ACGTGATGGTGGCGGCGGGTTCCGGCATCGTGCCGGTGTTTTCCCTGCTCAAGGATCTGCTGGGCAAGAATCCCGCGGCCGACATCCAGCTGATCTACGCCTGCCGCACGCCAGACCAGTGCCTGTTCCGCCGGGAACTGGAGCGGCTGGAAAAACTGCATCCCGGTTTGCGCCTGCACCTGCAATTCACCCGCAAGGAAGGCAACCAGCACGACCCCAACCGGCGTCTGGACGGGCAGCGCATTCTTGAGCGTATCGACAATCCCGCCCATGCACTGTTCTACCTGTGCGGCCCCTATGGTCTGGTGAAGAAATGCCTGGAAGCTTTCCACGGGGCGGGCATTGATGAATCCCGGATTCGCATCGAGCTGTTCAACGCACCGCCGGCGGAGGCAGAAGAAATTGCGCTAAAACCCCGGCTGGTGACCTTTCTGCCGCCCACCCTGCTGGGCCGGGTGCGCCACGTGCGCCAGCGGCAGGTGGAAAGCCTGCTGGAAACGGCGCGGTCGGCGGGGATTGAGATTCCCGCCCAGTGCACGGCGGGCAGTTGCAAGGCCTGCAAACTGAAGGTGAAGAGTGGCAGTGTGATTCTGGATGAGCCCAACCAGTTGACGCTGGAAGAAGCGCGGGAAGGCTACGTGCTCAGTTGTCTGGCCTATCCCTGCGAGAATCTGGTGGTGCAGACGCCCAATCGTTGATGCCTGGCTGTCGAGGTTGATTCAGATATTGGTGAAGAGGAAGGTCAGGGCAGCACGATGGCCTTCCCTGCCGGTGCCGGCCAGCTGTTGCAGCCGTTGCTGTACGCAGTGGTCTACCCGTTTTTGTTGAGGTGCGGGCAGGGCCTTGCCACGCCATTCCGGAGCAATTGCCATGGCGCCATGAAATTGCATCTGCCGGCCTTCGACGGAGAGCCGCACGGTCTGGCCGCTCTCCAGCGCGCACCAGATGGTGGACTGCAGCGAGGTCAGCTGGTCCTTGCCGGCTGGTGCCAGCTGCCCGGGCAGCTCAATCACGTCGGGGGTACCGGTGCGGGCTACGTTGGGGGCACCCAGCAACAGCAGCAGCCCCAGCAGGCCGAGGGCAAACATCCAGCTGAATGCAATCGATCGTAGGTTGATGCGCATGTGACCTCCCTGGCATTTGCCCGGCTGGGCTGAGTCCGTCGTGTCGGATGGCTAGAGTCGATCATTTTACAGCCGCGACCGCCCGGTTTCTGCAGAATCACCCCGGTTCAAAAGCGGCAAAAATGCCACTACCGCAGGCTTGACAGCTGGCGCCCTTGCACAGTGTCCCGGATTGAAACAGCGGGACTTTTATGGATCAATGAGCTGCGGCCCCTGATGACAGCCAACGACAAGAAACAACAACAAGAACTCACAGCGGAGAACACGGAATGACGCAGGAATTTGATTATCTGGTACTGGGTGGCGGTTCGGCAGGGTGTACGGTCGCAGGGCGGCTGTCGGAAGATCCGGCCACTTCGGTAGCGGTGATCGAGGCGGGCAAGGGCGGCGACGGCTGGCTCGTGAACGTGCCCGCCGCCGTGGTGCTGATGGTGCCCACCAAGATCAACAGCTGGGCCCTGGACACCGTGCCCCAGCCAGGTCTTGACGGGCGCACCGGTTACCAGCCCCGGGGCAAGGCGCTGGGCGGCTCATCGGCCATCAACGCCATGGTGTACATCCGTGGCCACCGCTGGGATTATGATCACTGGGCGGCGCTGGGTAACCAGGGCTGGTCCTGGGACGACGTGCTGCCCTATTTCAAGAAGTCGGAACACAACTACACCTTCACGGACGAACTGCACGGTACCGACGGCCCTCTGCCCGTGAGCAATCTGCGCACTGACAACCCGGTGCACCAGCTGTATCTGGAAGCGGCCCGTCAGGCCGGCTTCCCCATCGTCGAGGATTTCAACGGTGTCAGCCAGGAAGGCATCGGCATCTACCAGGTCACCCAGAAAGACGGCGAGCGCTGGAGTGCGGCGCGGGCTTATCTGCTGCCCCACCTGGCCACGCGAAGTAATTTGCGGGTGGAACTGCAGGCCAACATCCAGCGCATCCTGTTCGACGGCAAGCGCGCAGCGGGCGTGGAATTCGTGCAGAACGGCCAGACCCGCGTGCTGCGGGCGCGCAAGGAAGTGATCCTGAGTGCCGGTGCGTTCCAGTCGCCGCAACTGCTGATGCTGTCCGGCATCGGTGACGGCGAGGAGCTGCAGAGGCTCGGCATCCGCACGCTGCATCATCTGCCGGGCGTGGGCCATAACCTGCAGGACCACCCGGATTTCGTCTTCGGCTACAAAACCAAAAGTCTGGACCTGATGGGCCTGTCATTTCCCGGCGCTGGTCGCATGCTGGGCGAGATCCAGCGCTACCGCAAGGAACGGCGCGGCATGATCACCTCGAACTTCGCCGAGGGCGGCGGCTTCCTGAAAACCCGTGCCGACCTGCCGGCGCCCGACATCCAGCTGCATTTCGTCACCGCGCTGGTGGAAGACCATGCCCGCAAGATGAACCTGGGCCACGGTTATTCCTGCCATGTCTGTCTGCTGCGGCCGAAAAGCCGGGGACGGGTGGGGCTTCTCAGTGCCGATCCCAACCAGCCGCCGCTGATCGATCCCAATTTCCTGGGCGAGGCGGATGACATGCGCGATCTGGTGGAAGGCTTCAAGCTGACCCGCAAACTGATGGACGCGCCGGCACTGGCGGCATTGCGCACCGAGGATTGCTTCACCGCCAATGTGCGCACCGACGGCGATATCGAGCAGGTGTTGCGGCAGCGCGTGGATACGGTTTACCACCCGGTGGGTTCATGCCGCATGGGTGTGGACGACATGGCGGTGGTGGACCCGCAACTGCGGGTGCGGGGTGTGGAGGGGCTGCGGGTGGTGGATGCGTCGGTCATGCCCACCATTGTGGGCGGTAATACCAATGCGCCGACCATCATGATCGGGGAGAAGGCGGCGGATTTGATTCGCGCGGGTGCGAGGAAGGGATGACTGGTGCATGGGAAGGCCTCTGAGCCCATGGGAATGGGTGCGCATCACCGGAGGCATTTCAAACAGCCGCACCTGATCATGCCTGGCGTGATGAGCTGAAAATGATTGGCCATCTCCGTAACAATGGGGCGCTGAAGAACCCTGCGGCCAGCCCCGCAATGGCGTTGAACATCATGAATCGATGCCACGCGACCATGATCCCTGAAGAAGCAGCCGGAAAACGACTGCTTCTTCATTTATTTTCTTCAGACCTTTACACGCCGACGTGACGACAAAAACCGGTAGACGGCCAGACCTGCAAGCATGAATCCGATGGATCCTGGTTCCGGTACCGGGTTCGGATCAACGATGGTTTGAAAGCTGAAATCCTGGCTGAAGTCCGTCAGCGCATTCCAGGTTGAACCACCATTATTACTGTAATATCCCACGCCGCCTGCATAGGGGTCGGCCGGCGAAAGGTCATCGCCGGTAAATGTGTCGAATGAGCCGCGGGTCCAGTTATATTCTTGCTGGAA
>JBMOPR010000633.1:0-5756 GCA_049323075.1 Pseudomonadota bacterium | reverse complement strand
GTACATCTCGCCGGCAACGACATCAAACAGGTACGAGGAAAAATCCACTGTCTCAAGGGAAAAGGGATCATTGTCAACGCCGGATGGCGTCAGGGTTCCCGACATCAGGGGGGCGGTCAGATTGGGCAGGCCCCCGCTGGTGCCCAGTATGTTGATGGTGAGATTTTCAATTGCCTTGTCAAAGAGACCCAAATTGACGGCAGTCAGTTGGCCCGACATTCCTGCGGTGAACGTTTGCGCAAGGACATACTGGTTCGTTGGCGTTTCATAAATGCTGTAGGACGATATGCCACCACTTGCTGGATAGATAACGGATTGGTCAATAACCGGTGCCGCATCTGCCGGCAGCGCAGAGACCGTTACCACCCACACCGATGCCAGCGACATCGTCGTGGACAGGACATTTCGTTTCGCAGCGCGGATTGATAGAGGATTTTTCAACCTGATCATGTCGACCTCCTTATTTTCAATAGTTTGCTTTCTTTTGACCTTCCTACTTCAAAAAAATGTAGCTGGATTCAGTTCTTAACAGCTGTATCAAAGACTGAATGAGCGAGCATTTTCAAACTGCCGACCAGCATTTCAATGCAGTGCCAGGGTTGGAGAATGTTGATTTCCCGATTGAGACTTTCCAAGAATCAAACGCAAAATAACAGTAACTAGTTCGGCGGTGGAATAGGAAATATAACCCCACGAATGGCATGCGCTTCTTGCTCTCAATCAAAGAGTGAAATTTCTTAAACCGGTTCTGCCTCGGGATGTGTGAGGAGTTCCATCTGCAGTTTTTTCACTAACTCGTCCACCCGTCGTTCCGCTTCTTTAACCGAGTTCGCCAGCAGCTCGCCACCGGCTTCCTGGTTTTCCACCGCGATCCGGTGGACGTTGGTGATGCCGATGAACCCGAGCACGGTCGTCAGGCCCGGTTCGAGGTGATTCAGGTGAGCCAGGGCTGCGCCCGGCTCGAAACCGGCACCGCCCCGGGCAGAAAGAATGACCGCATGGCGTGGCCGGTCGTTCAGCTTGGGGACGAACGGGTCTTCGGGCCTGGCCGGGTTGTACTCCACCGTCCGGCCCATGCGTACCACGAGGTCAACCCAGGCTTTGAGCGCGGCGGGCATACCGAAGTTGTAGAGTGGCGCGCCAATCACCAGGACATCCGCGGCAACGAGTTCATCGATTAACCAGTCGCTTTCCGCCAGTACCTGCGCCATCCAGGGCTCCTGACGGTCCGCCGGTGTGAAGGCGGCCTGGATCCAGTCCCGGTTGATGAAGGAGGGGGGGATGGCACCGATGTCCCTGTGGGTGACGGTATTGTCGGGGCGGCGGGATAACCAGCGGCTGACGAACCGGTGAGTGAGTTTGCGACTGAGGGAACCGTGTGCATCCGCGCCGGCAAGGCCGGGTCGGGCGCTGGCATCGATGTGCAGGATATGGGTCATGGCGAGGCTCCTTTTGCAGGGGTTGATATGAGTTGAGTTCATCTGTGTTTGGCAGCAAACTCAGGTTATCGCCGCCCATATCAAGGCGACAAACGATCATTTCTTCCACCTACAGATGAGCCAGATTCAATCATGACTGTGCGTTGGTTACCCTCCCTTTCCGCCCTCCGGGCTTTCGAAGCGGCGGCGCGTCATGAGAGCGCCAAGCAGGCTGCCGAGGAGCTTTCCGTAACGGCCACCGCCATCAGCCACCAGATTCGCGGTCTGGAAGAGGCGCTGGGAGTTGCCCTGTTCGTGCGTAAGCCCCGGCAGCTTGAACTGACGCCCCAGGGCCGGGAGCTGCAGCAAGTGCTGGAAATGGCATTCGATAGCGTCGGCGCTGTTGTGGAGCGTCTGAAAAGGATGCCCGCGCGTCAGGCAGTCACGATCTCGACGACGCCGGCGGTTGCGGTGCGCTGGTTGCTGCCCTGGGTGTGCATGCTGCGGGATTCGCATCCGGGTATTGACCTGCGCTTCCACGCGTCCCACGAGCCTGTTGCGCTGGATGGGGTGACAGCGGATCTGGCCATTCGTTACGGCGATGGTCGCTGGCCTGGTCTGATCGCGGAGAAACTGTTCGACAACCTCTTCATACCCGCCTGCAGTCCTCATCTCAATCTGCACGATGTGGCGGACCTGCCAAAACATCCGCTGATTCACTTCCGGCCGCGGGGCGCATCGTCGTCGCCGATGGATTGGGCCGGCTGGCAGAAACAGGCGCGGGTGCCGGAACTGGATGTCAGCGCCGGATTGGTATTCTCGGATGAGACCCACGCTATCTCTGCTGCCATCGGTGGTCAGGGCGTCGCATTGATGAGCCGCCAGCTGATAGAGGACGAGCTGAAGGAAGGCCGGCTGATGCAACCTTTCGGCCCGGATTTGCCGGGCAAACCCTTCTTCCTGGTCTATCCGGAAAACCGACGCAATGCCCCGACCATTCTGGCGATCCGCGACTGGGTGATGAACGTGCCGGGAGGGATTTGCAGGAATTGAAAATACACCAAAGCAAAAGCGCGACTGCGTCAATCCCTCTTTCGTCTTACCGATCCTGTTGGCGCGAATGTTAGCGTGACACTGAGCCTTCGCCTTCCGGCCCGTCACTTTTCGCATTTTCGGATACAGGAGTTCCACCATGTACAAGTCTGCGCTTGCCGCTCTTGCCTTTGGTCTGTCATCACTGGCAGCAGGCCATGCGGTTGCCGATACCACCTTGTTACGCTGTTTTTACAAAACCAGCGCGGATTCCACGAACACGGATTTCAGTTATGAGTGGGGGCTGAAAACCAGCTCCAGCTCGCTGCCCGTCACGTTGTCAGGCAACTGGTGGAAGAGCGCGGCGATGAACGATCCCGCCAATATGTTTTTCACCAATACCTCGCAGGCTACGCTGAAATCCTATTGCCAGAATGCATTCACCAAAAAAGGGATTGCCCGGCCGCTGATGCGGATGGCCGCGGGTGCCACCTCGAACAGCCTGAATTACACAATCTGGAGTAACGATCTCAGCAGCACCCAGCCGGCAAAAATCAGCAAGGTGGCTATTTTTGGTGACAGTGCGTCTGACGACCAGAATCTTTACAGCGGCAGCCAGCACCTGATGCCGTATGAAGGATCGTGGTTCCTGGGCCACTTTACCAACGGCTGGGTCTGGAATGAGTACCTGACCAACGCGTTGAACCTGCCCAATTACAACTGGGCCGTGGCCGGTGCGGCAGCCGATGATTATTACGTGATTCCCGGCGTGGATTCACAGGTGGATTCCTATCTGGCCTATATGCAGAGCGCGCTGAACTATCAGCCCGCCAACACGCTGTTCGCCGTGTTTATCGGCGGCAATGATCTGGTGAACTACGGCCGCAGTGTGGATTCGATTCTGGCGAAGGAAAGCAGCGCGCTGACAAAGCTGATCAATTCCGGTGCCCGCCATATTCTTCTGTTGAATCTGCCGCCGTTTGATCGCGCACCTGCGTTTGTGGATGCCTATTCCACCCGCACGGATGCAGCCGTCATTCGCGCACAGGTCCTGGATTACAACGCGCGTCTGGTGACGCTGCGCAACCAGCTGGTGAGTCAGTATGGGGCCAATGGAATTGCCTTGAATATCCACATCTATGACACCAAGGCCCAGGTGGATGATCTGCTCAACAATCCTGCCAGCTATGGTCGTACCAACGCCACGGATTCCTGTCTGGCACTGGATGATTCCGACACCAGCAACTACCTGACGGATCACGCTCGTCGCGCCGGTTGCACCAATGCGGACACCTATGTGTTCTGGGATCGCCTGCATCCCTCCACTGCATCGCACAAACTGATTGCGCTGGGACATAATGGCATCGGCGGACTGGTGAAATTTGTGCAGGCGCGTTATCCCCTGTAAACGCGAAATGCAACACGGTGTCATGATCAGCATGGCGCCGTGTGCATTAACTCCACCTGCACCCTTTTACCTCTTGTTGATCGGCGTTCGCGACCTTTTTTCAGATCGGCGCGCCCTAATCGCCGGGCTTTTGCTGCGCGCCGGCTGTAGCGGCATGATGCGTTCTCTGCACGTCCGTAGCGAATCCTGACGTCTCGCCGGCGCCGTCACATCTCTTCCCAATCAACGCCGATCCATCTTGCTCATCATCTGATTGGCCAGTTCACTCGCCACCTGCGACACCGCATTCACCTCAAACGATTTGCTGCGCCCGGCCCACTGCAGTTGCTCATTGCCGGTGTTGTACACCGATGTGGTGAGAAACAGGTTGGTCGAGGTGTCGATGTAGGATGCCCGGGTCATGGTGTAGGAGTTGTAACCGCCCCAGTAGCCGTGCATGGTCGGTGCGTAGTAGTAGGGGCCGGTGACATAGGTGGCCACTGATTCCGGTACCCGTTCCACTTCAATGTCGATGCTGGCCAGGCTCACTGCCACCACATGGTCCACTTTCGTTTTGCTGACGAAAGTCATGACCGATTCCTTGGTGGGCAGGTCTTCGCCCAGGGCCTGGATGCTGAGAATGGCGTTGATGCCCTTGCCCTGCAATTCCTTGGCGAAGGTGGCTTCGAAAATGGTGCGGTTGGTGACGTTGGACGTGACGGCGACCACCAGCACGTTGTGCATCTGCTTGCGGTTGAAGCCTTCGGCCTGCCATACATCGGTCATGCGGGTGGTGCCGCAGGCAGTGAGCAGCAGAAGAAGGGCGGCGAGGCAGGACAGTGATGCAAGCGATGTAAGGGTACGTGACACGTGGTGGCTCCGGCAGTTCTGATGTAGGTGCCGTCACTCTAGCAGGCTTGCGGTGCGACGGCGATGCCGTCCGTTCACTGCAGATAACGTCCCGCCGACGCGATGAGCACCACCAGCAGACCCAGGCTCAGGTTCACGGCGATCAGCTTGCGGATCTGGCCCAGTTTGGCGCCGCCGGTTTGCCAGTCGCCCGCGGCCACTGCCTGTTTCAGCCGGCGAAATGGTGCAAAGTAGATGTGGAAAAAAATCAGCATCATGATTAGGCCGAGCAACAGCATGATGTGAACATGGATGCCAACATATTTCATGCCGCCGAAAATGCCGAACGTCATCCACAATCCGGTACCGAGCAATAGCAGCACCGATGCCCACACCCAGGGGAAAAACCGCGCGAACACCTGCGCCCACAAGGTGAGGCGTACCGGTGGTTCCAGCAAACTGGCGGCGACAGGGCGCAGCGCCATGTAGGCGAAAAACATGCCGCCCACCCAGATGACGGCGGAGAGAAGGTGGAGCGAAATGGCAAAAGTCATGTGTTGGTCCTGCGCTCTGATTGATCAATAAATGTGTGTCCGATTATACGCTCTCACGCCATGCCTGGGTTCTGAACATCTATTTATAAGTTTCCGATGTGATCGTTTGTGTGTCCTCTGTCTTTATAACTGGGTTTAAACATTTCTCGTATTCACATTTATGCCGCTTATGCGGCAGGAGCAGCGTTTATGAACATTTCACTGGCCAGATTAGGCAAAATAGGGTCTGTTGCCCTGACGACCCTGATATTGATTTCGTGTGGAGGTGGAGGCGGCGCCAAAGCACCTGATTGGAGCACTGTGGGTGGAAATCGAGAACATTCAGGCTATGTTCCTCAGACGGTTGATCCGAAGAATTTCGCTGAACGTTGGGTACTTGATTTGTCAGAAGGGGGGGGCTTGCATGGCGTGGTTGCAGACTCAAAACACGTATTTGTTAGCCAGCGATTGCAGCTTCATTGCATTGATAATCTTGATGGAGCGATTGCGTGGTCTGCAATAGTTCCTATAGATGCG
>JBMOPR010000632.1:0-9299 GCA_049323075.1 Pseudomonadota bacterium | reverse complement strand
CCGCTGCAATATGAAAACTTCCGCGACTGAGTCGGTATTGCCGCCCGCCGTTTTCTAGCAGGCTGTCGAGCGCGATGTGGCAGGCACATCGACGATATTCCTGCGCGGGAAGTGGCAGGTGAAGGTGCTGCCATCGCCGGGCGTGCTGTCGATGCTGAGATGGGCGCCGTGATGGATCAGCACGTGCTTGACGATGGCCAGCCCCAGCCCCGTGCCGCCGGTTTTGGCATGGCGGCTCTGGTCGGCGCGGTAAAAGCGTTCGGTCAGACGCGGAATGTGTTTGGCATCGATGCCAACGCCGTCATCCTGCACCGCCATGTGGGCACCGTCCTGGTCTGCCCACCAGCGGATCAGAATGTTGCCCTGCTCGGGCGTGTACTTCACCGCATTCACTACCAGATTGGAAAACGCGCTGCGCAATTCGTTTTCATCGCCAAAAATCGCCAGGTTGTCATCCAGGTCCAGCCGGATGTCGTGGCGTTTGTCGCCATTCAGTGCCTGGGCATCGCCGAATACCTGCTTCAGCAAGCGGCCCACCTGCACCGGCTTCATGGGCTGCGTGGTGTTTTCGGTTTCCAGTCGTGACAGCAGCAGCAGATCGTTCACCAGCATTTCCATGCGCTGCGCCTGCAGCTGCATCTGCCCCAGGCCGCGTTTCAGCTGCGGATTGTTTTCGCCCATCACATCGAGAAAGGTTTCCAGATAGCCTTTGATCACCGTCAGCGGTGTGCGCAGTTCATGCGACACGTTGGCGACGAAATCCTTGCGCATCTGTTCCAGGTTGTGCAGACGGGTGACATCGCGCACCACCAGCAGCCGCTCGCCATCACCAAAGGTGGTGACCTGATATTGCAGTACGACGCCTGGATGCAATACCGCGGGAATTTCCAGGGTGCTGTCGAACTGGCCGCGATTGAAAAAACGCACGAAGCGGGGATCGCGCAGCAGGTTGGTGATGGGTTGGCCCTGGTCGGTGCTGGTTTTCAGGCCCAGCCAGTGGCTGCCGGCTTCGTTCCACCATTCCAGATTGCCGTAGCGGTCGACCACGATAACGGCATCGCGAATGGCGTTGGTGGATTGCTGTGCGCGGGCGATGATGGAGTGTAGGTGGTTGATCTGCTGCCGCTGCTGTTTTTGTTGCTGGAACAGATGATCGTAAAGCGCGCCCCACAATCCACTGCCTTCGGGGGCGTCGGCGTCGCTACCGCTGCGCAGCCAGCGCACCAGATCGCGCGCACGGAACAGCATCCAGAACGAATAGGTCACACTGACCAGCGCGATGCTCCAGCCGGGATAACCGGTGGCCCAGCCGCCGAACGCGCCAATGGCGAGCAGGATCAGAAACTGGTTCAGTTCAAGGTTCCACTCTTTAAACACGCAACACTCACCTGTGAAGGGCGGGGTTCAATCATAGCCCAGCCGCCGTTCCAGTACATTGAGTGACAGCAACAACGCCGCTCAGATCTTGGTGGAAAACCGGTAGCCGGTGCCGCGCACGGTCTGCACCAGATGATCGTATTTGTACGGAGCCAGTGCCTTGCGCAGACGGCGGATGTGCACGTCCACGGTGCGGTCTTCCACATACACGTTGCCACCCCAGACCTGATCCAGCAACTGGGCGCGGGAATAGGCGCGGTCCTGGTGGGTCATGAAGAATTCCAGCAGCCGGTACTCGGTGGGGCCCATTTCCACCGGTCGCTCGTCGGCGGTGATGCGGTGGCTGATCGGATCCAGCGCCAGGCCGCTGACCAGGATCGACTTGCTGCGGTCGCCCTGGGCGCGCCGCAATACGGCGTTGATGCGGGAAATCAGTTCGCGGGTGGAGAAGGGCTTGGTGATGTAATCGTCGGCGCCGGCGTCGAGGCCCTGGATCTTGTTGTCCTCTTCACTTTTGGCCGTGAGCATGATGATGGGAATCTCGCCGGTGGCTTCGTCGCGCTTCAGACGGCGGGCCAGTTCGATACCGCTCACACCCGGCAGCATCCAGTCCAGCAGGATCAGGTCGGGGCGCTCGTCCACAATCCGGCTGTGGGCCACTTGCGCGTTCTCCGCCTCGATCCATTGGAATCCGGCCAGCTCCAGGGCCACCGAGATCATCTCGCGGATGGCTTCCTCATCGTCAACTATCAAAACTTTGGTTTCAGGCATGGCAAAAAGGTTCCGGTTCCCCAAATCAGCGTGCCCTATTTAATGCCGCTAATGTTACAGCAATATGACGAAAATGGGTCAACGGCGGCGGAAACGGCCGGGATTTGGCCTGGAACGGGTAAGTTGCGTGCCGGATGAAATGGCACTGCCAGCCCTGGTTAGTTGAGGGAGTAGTGCAGGAACAAACCTGCGAAAATCGCCGCACCTACCCAGTGGTTGTGCAGGAAGGCCTTG
This sequence comes from Pseudomonadota bacterium, assembly GCA_049323075.1. GTDB lineage: Bacteria > Pseudomonadota > Gammaproteobacteria > Pseudomonadales > Ketobacteraceae > Ch67. Next base: position 6,917 of record JBMOPR010000632.1, on the reverse strand, counting down.
AAGCAGGCATCGCGGTCGCGGGTGCGGGCCTGCCACAGCTGCCATGTCCACAATGCCACTGCCGCCAGCAGGCCGGCGTAGTACCAGAGGCTGAACTGTAACTGGTTGCCCAGCAGCCAGAGCGCGAACAGGGCCAGGCCGTTGAGGATGCCCACCATCATCAGGTCGGCGTCGCCGAACAGGATGGCGGTGGACTTGATGCCGGCCTGGATATCATCGTCCCGGTCCACCATCGCATAGAGGGTGTCGTATGCCATGGTCCAGGACAGGGTGGCCATGTAGATCAGCCAGGCGTGCAGGGGCACGCTTTCACCCACCGCCGCGAAGGCCATTGGAATCGACCAGGCGAACGCTGCCCCCAGTACGACCTGCGGCAGATAGGTATGGCGTTTCATGTAGGGATAGGTGCAGGCCAGCAGCAGTCCGCCCACCGACAGCACGATGGTGAACAGGTTGGTGAACAGCACCAGCACAAAGGCCAGCAGGCCGATCAGTGCCGCGACAGCGAGCGCTTCCTTGCCGCTGATGCGCCCGGTGGCCAGGGGACGGTTGGCAGTGCGCTGCACCTGGCCATCGAAGTCGCGGTCGGCATAGTCGTTGATGACGCAGCCGCCGGTGCGCGTGAGGATCACCCCCATCACGAAAATGAAGATCAGCTTGAAGGAGGGTTTGCCTTCCGCGGCGATCCACAACGCCCACAGGGCGGGCCACAGCAGCAGGTAGATGCCGATAGGCCGGTCCAGGCGTCCGAGCTGGATGAAATCCGGCAGCCGGCGCAGGGGCGAGTTGGACAGTTGCAGTTCCTTCAATGTGGCCACGGCGGGCTCCTGGGTTAGGCGTGGGACGGCTCAGGGCTGGGTGAAACGGGCTTGGCGGATTATCGTCATTCCCGCCCCCCGGGTACAGCCGGAGCGTACATCGGGCAGGCCTCCAGGAAGTACTCACTCACCAGCAGGGGCAGACCCGCCAGATAGAAGCAGGAGCGCCGGCCCCAGATTTCACCTTCTGCCGTCCATGACCGCCCCAGCCGTGCACCGTTCAGGCGCGACACCGCAATGGGCCCGCGTCGCACGCGGGGATCGTTGAACAGTACGGCACCCAGCGGCTTGGTGCCCAGATGGGTCAGTGCCCGCGCCGGGCCTTTAAGGGTAGCGGCAGGGTGTGTCATGACAGCGCAGGGCCACTTCCCGCACGAACGGCCATTCCCGCCATTCCAGACCCAGCTCGCGGCGTTCTTCCGGGTAGGCAGGCAGAAAGCCCTGTCGTAATACCTGCACGCGGAAATGGCCGCCGGACTCCCGGACCAGGCGGCGGGTGAGAGAGCCCGGGTCCAGCAGCCAGTCGCGAAAGGTGCGGGGAACCCTATAAGGCGGCACGCTGCCGTGGCCGCCGCGATAGAGGGTGGGATCATGCAGGATGGAAGGCAGAAACGGATGGGTCACGGACACCTGCTTAAGCTAAATGATTGAAACCATTCGGGAGCACGGATGCTGATTCTATCCAAAATGACGGCGTTTGCCTTTTGCTGTCCGCGTCACGGTGCCGGCTTTGTACTTTTCCCGCTTGCTTTTTGAGGGGAGGGCACGTAATTTGCCGTTTCCCAAAAATCCGCACTGTCCAAAAATGGCTGTAAACGCAGGGGGTAATACCAACATGAGAAAGTACGAATGCATCGTATGTGGCTACATTTACGACGAAGCACTGGGATGGCCGGATGACGGTATTCCCGCGGGAACCAAATGGGAAGATGTGCCGGCTGACTGGGTGTGCCCGGATTGCGGCGTGAGCAAGGAAGACTTCGAACTGGTTCAGGACTAAGCCTCTCACCACGGCACCATTACCTCGCTCTTTATCAAAGACTACGGAGACCGCGCAGTGGACCCCATCATCATCGTGGGTACCGGATTGGCCGGCTACAACCTGGCCAAGGAGTACCGAAAATTGAATCAGGCGCGCCCCCTGATCCTGCTCACCGCAGATGACGGCCGCAACTATTCAAAACCCATGCTGTCCACCGGCTTCACCAAACAAAAAAGTGCCGACGAACTGGCGCTGGCGGATGCCGCGACCATGGCACAACAACTCAACGCCGATGTGAAAACCTTCGTGCAGGTGACGGCAATCGACACAGCTGCCCGCACGCTCACCCTTTCCAATCACGAACAACTGACCTACGGCGATCTGGTGCTGGCCTGGGGCGCGGATGTGTTCCGCCCGCCACTGGCCGGCGACGGCGTCGATCAGGTGTATTCCGTCAACGATCTGCTGGATTACGCCCGCTTCCGCGCGGCGGTTGAAGGCAAAAAGAAAGTCGTCATCATCGGTGGTGGTCTGATCGGCTGCGAGTTTGCCAACGATCTGGCCAACGGCGGTTTCAGTGTCGAAGTGGTGGAACCCCTGGGTCGTCCGCTGCCCACGCTGTTGCCGGAGCCGGCCTCCCGCGCTGTGCAGGCCGGGCTGGAAAGCCTGGGCGTGCAGTTCCATTTCGGCCCCCATGTGAAAGCGGTGAACCGCAACGGCGAACGCCTGGGTGTGGTGTTGTCGGACGACACAGCGCTGGACGCGGAGATCGTGATTTCCGCCATCGGTTTGCGTCCCCGCATCAAGGTGGCGCAGGACGCCGGCATTGCGGTGAATCGCGGCATCAGGGTGGACCGCCACCTGCGCACCAGCGCGGCGAATGTGTATGCGCTGGGCGACTGCTCCGAAGTGGAAGGCAACGTCATGCTGTATGTGCTGCCGCTGATGGCGGGGGCACGGGCGCTGGCGAAAACGTTGGCGGGTGAAGCAACCGCAGTGGATTACGGCCCGATGCCGGTGGCGATCAAAACCCCGGTGTGCCCGGTGGTGGTGGCGCCGGTGCCGGTGGGCGTGGCAGGCGACTGGCAGATCCAGGCCGACGGCGCCAACGTCAACGCGCAATTCATTGACGCTACCGGCGTGCTGCGTGGTTTCGCCCTGACCGGTGACGCCACTGGCGAGAAAAACAAACTGGCGAAGCTGTTGCCGCCGTTGCTGGGGTAAGCTCAGCCACTGCCGTCAATGCGAAGTCCCCGTCATCGCAAGGTGACGGGGATTTTCGTTTTTACACCGCTCTTTTTTACAGGACCTGCACCGTGAGCCAGACCGATTTTGCTTCCCTTGGATTGTCCGCCGAACTGCTCACCAATCTGGCGTCGATGGGCTATGCCGAAATGACACCGATCCAGGCCCAGAGCCTGCCGCCGATCCTGGCGGGCAAGGATGTGATTGCCCAGGGCAAGACCGGCTCGGGCAAAACCGCCGCGTTCGGATTGGGCCTGCTGGCGAAACTCGACGTCAAACGGTTTTGCATACAGGTGCTGGTGCTGTGTCCCACCCGTGAACTGGCGGATCAGGTGGCGAAGGAGATCCGCAAGCTGGCGCGCACCACCCACAACCTGAAAGTGCTGACCCTGTGCGGCGGCATGCCGTTCGGTCCGCAACTGGGTTCGCTGGAGCACGGCGCGCACATCATCGTCGGCACGCCGGGGCGGGTGGAGGAGCATCTGCGCAAGGGCAGTCTGGTGCTCGACAATCTGCACACGCTTGTTTTGGACGAAGCGGACCGCATGCTGGAAATGGGTTTTCAGGCAGCGCTGGACGCCATCATCGAAAAAGCACCGAAACAGCGCCAGACCCTGCTGTTCAGTGCCACCTTTCCCGACCAGATCCAGCGTGTCGCCAAACGCATCATGCAGCAGCCGGTCATGGTGAAAGTGGAATCCACCCACGACAGCGCCAGCATCGTCCAGCATTTCTACAAGGTGGAAAACGATGAGCAGCGTCTGCCGGCCTTGCGCTTGTTGCTGCTGCAGTTCGCGCCGGAATCCGCCGTGGTGTTCTGCAACACCAAAAAGGAAACCCAGGAAATTGCCGACGCGCTGCACAGGGATGGTTTCAGCGTGCTGGCGCTGCACGGTGATCTGGAGCAGCGCGACCGCGACGAAACCCTGGTGCGGTTCGCCAACAAAAGCGCCTGCATTCTGGTGGCGACCGATGTGGCGGCGCGGGGGCTGGATATCGACAACATCGAAGCCGTGATCAACTACCAGCTGGCGCACGATTCGGAAGTGCACGTGCACCGCATCGGTCGCAGCGGACGTGCCGGCAGCAAAGGTTTCGCCTGCTCGCTGTTCACCGACAAGGATCACTACAAAGTGGCGCTGATCCAGGATTATCTGGGCCAGATCATCACCGGCGAACCGTTGCCGCCGCGCAGTGTGCTGAACAATTCCCCGCTGCAGGCATCCATGGCCACGTTGCAGATCGACAGTGGCAAGAAACAGAAAATCCGCCCCGGCGATATTCTCGGCGCGCTCACGGGTGAGAATGGCATTGCCGGCGCCCAGGTGGGCAAAATCCACCTGTTCGACAACTGGGCTTATGTGGCAGTGAGTCGCGATGCCGTCAAACCTGCCCTGAAAAAACTGGCCGAGGACAAGCTGAAGGGGCGGTCGGTGAAGGTGCGCTGGATTCGGGATTAAGCGGTTCACCCGTTTTATAGGGCTATCGATTCCTTCGGATTCCCCCTTGCTCGCAACCGGTATACAATCGCCCCCTTTCTCGCTACCGGGCCGATCCCATGCAAAAAACCGAAGTGGAAGCCGCGCTGGCGGAGCAAGTGGGCATCAGCAAGACGGCCGCCCGCGACCTGCTCAACGTGATTCTGGACGAGGTCACCCTGGCCCTCAGCCGTGGCCAGCGGATTGCATTACCCGGCTTTGGCGTGTTCGAAGTGCGGGCCCACGGGCCCCGGAAAGGACGCAACCCGCAAACCGGCGAGCCGCTGGAGATTCCGGCCGGCCATGCCGTCCACTTCAAGCCGGGCAAGGCGCTGAAGGCGAGCATTGTTTGATTTTCTACTGTTAACGGGAATGGTGTTATGAGGTTCTGGATTTTGCTGTTGATCCTCGGCTGGCGCATGCGCTGGCTGGCGAAGCACAACGAAAAGTTTCGTGAAAAGCTGGAAAACAAGGACATTGTGCTGCAGTTCCGCACCGCCGGTGGCCAGGTGGCCCGCTATTACGTGGTGCAGAACCAGACCGTGGTGCCCCACGCCGGCATCCATCCCAAGCCCAGCATGTGCATGAGTTTCCGTGATGCCAAATATGCCTTCGAAACCATCATGAAGGCCGGCAAGGACCAGATGGTGTTCATGAAGGGCATGGGCAGCAAGGACATCATCGTCACCGGTGAAGCAGCCGAGATGATGTGGTTCATGAGCCTGATCAAGTTCCTGCCGCCGAAGAAAAAGAAGAAAAACGGCTGAGATCCTTTTCACAACGGTTCATTTCATTCGGTCTCAGGTTACAAAACCGGGAATAGTTACTTGTTTTGTAGCGTTTGTGTGACGAAACTTCTGCCCGCAGTGGCGCCGGTGCTGGCTGGTTGCTAAGCTGGCACCCAGGCAAGTTTGAATGTATTTTGAACAAGTTGTGGGGACAGGGGTGAGGGACGCCAACCGGGAACAACAGGGAAACCGCTTTTTTTCGTGCCGTCGGCAGTATCTGCCGCTGAGTCTGCAGCTATGGCTGGGACTGGTGGCGGGTGTCGACGCGCGTTCCCCCGCCGATTCAGCCCCGGTTGCACTCTATTCCGCCAGCCTCACACCCGCCGCCGTCGCCCCAGCCTCCCCTGCCACTCCCGTTCCGGATGCACCTGCCATCGATTGGCTTGCCCTGCTCGATGGTACCGGTGTCAGCGAAATCCTCGATCAGGCCAACAGCCTGATCGGGCAGGAAGTGGCGAACCTGGAAAAGGCACCGCTGGGCTTTACGGCAGAGGAACTGGCAGCCCTGCAGATGAATTTCCGTTTTCGCCTGGGCAGCGAGCGGCTGAAGCAGGATCTGTTGGCGCAACTGCAGCAGAAGCTGCCCCCGGATCAGGCCCACCATTTGCAGAAATTGCTGCAATCCCCCCGCGTGCAGTTTCTGCAGACCCTGCAGGCGCAACTGAATGATGAAGTGGTGCGCGAGGCGATGCGATCCTACCGGGTGCAGGTGCAGGAATCCGCGCCCAGTGCAAACCGGGTTGAACTGGTGTCCACGCTCGATCAGACCTTGCGCCAGTCGGCGCTGGAGGCCGATCTGAAAGTGGAATTGCGCAAACAACTGCTGGTAACCGTGAGCCAGCTGAAATCCCACGAAACCATTCCCGAATCCATGCTGGATGAGCAGTTGCGTCCCTACCGCCAGGATGTGGAACAGCAGATCAGCCAGAATGCGTTGCATGCCTATCTTTACCTGTTCAAACGCACGCCCAGCCCGCAGTTGCAGGATCTGATCAGCTCCCTCGATCAACCCGCCTTCGACAGCTTCATGTCCATCTGCCAGTCCACGCTGCTGGATTCCTTCCGCGCCGCCCGTGCGCAGTTGCAGCAGGACATGCGCCTGGCGCGCCAATAACCTCGCTGCAATGGGTATCGCATGCTGATGAGTCTCACCGTCAGAAACGCCCGGCTACTGCTGGTGGAAGATCACCGCGCACTGGCGGAAACCATTCTCGATTTTCTGCAGACGGTGGGCTTTGAAACGGATTATGCGGCGGACGGGCTGACCGGCTTGCACCTGGCCTGCCATCATCATTACGACCTGATCGTACTCGACGTGATGTTGCCCGGGCTCAATGGATTTGAATTGTGCGCACGTTTGCGCAATGAGAAGGCAATCACCACGCCGGTTCTGATGCTGACTGCTCGCGATCAATTGCAGGACAAGCTGGAAGGCTTCCAGCATGGTGCTGACGACTATCTGGTGAAGCCCTTTGATCTGCCGGAACTGGTGGCGCGGCTGGTCGCGTTGCTGCGGCGTTCACGGGGTGAAGTGGCACAGGATATTCTGCAGGTGGCTGATCTCACTTTTCATACCGGTACGCTGGAGGTCAAGCGTGCCGGGCAG
>JBMOPR010000631.1:0-9321 GCA_049323075.1 Pseudomonadota bacterium | reverse complement strand
GAACGGCGAAGGCCTGCAGCACCAGGATGGCCATAGTCATATTCTGGCGGCCACCATTCCGAACTGCGTTGCCTATGATCCGGCCTATTCGTATGAACTGGCGGTGATCCTGCAAGACGGTTTGCGTCGGATGTACCAGAACAAGGAAAACGTTTTCTACTACATCACGGTGCAGAACGAAAACTACGTGCACCCGGCACTGCCGAAGGGTGCGGAAGAGGGCATCCTGAAAGGCATGTACCTGCTGAAGGAAGGCGACGAAGCCAACAAGCTGCGGGTGCAGTTGCTGGGCAGCGGTTCGATCCTGCGTGAGGTGGAAGCGGCGGCAGAAATTCTTGCCGACGTGTACGGCGTGGCGGCGGATGTGTGGAGCGTGACCAGTTTCAATGAACTGCGGCGCGAAGCGATGGAGCTGCAGCGCTGGAACATGCTGCATCCGCTGGAGGAACCCAAGCTGCCGTATGTGACGCGCGTGCTGCGCAGTCGCAAGAGTCCGGTGGTGGCGGCGTCGGATTACATGAAGGTGCATGCCGACCAGATCGCGCCTTACGTGCGCAATCACTTTACCGCGCTGGGTACCGACGGCTATGGCCGTAGCGATTCCCGCGAACAGTTGCGGCATTTCTTCGAAGTGGACCGCTACTTCATTACAGTGGCCGCGCTTCATGCGCTGGCGGACAAGGGCTTGATCGGCCGCAGCAAGGTCAATGATGCGATCCGCCGATTCAACATCAATCCCGACAAACCCTACCCGCCGGCCGCGTAAGGAAGGAGATATGACTGTGGCAGTCAAAGACGTGTTAGTGCCTGATCTGGGTGGAACCGCAGCGGTGGATGTCATCGAAATTTCGGTGAAGCCGGGTGATCGGGTGAGCAAGGAACAAACATTACTGGTGCTGGAATCCGACAAGGCGACGGTGGAAGTGCCGTCGCCGTTTGAGGGGGTGGTGCAGCAGATCGTGGTCAGTGTCGGCCAGCAGGTGAAGCAGGGCGACAAGGTGATGGCGATGGAGACGGGAGAGGGCGCTGCTGCAGCTCCGGTTACCGCGAAGCCTGCTGCGCCCGCCGCTGAAAAGCCTGCGCCAGCAAAAGCAGCTTCAGCCCCGGTGGAAAAGCCGACGGCTGTTGAAAGTCCTGCGCTGGCTGCATCATCCGGCGCAGCGACCAGCATCACCGTGACCATCCCCGATATCGGCACGGCCGACGCGGTGGATGTGATCGAAATTTCCGTAAAGGAAGGCGATGTACTGGCGAAAGAGCAGACCATGCTGGTGCTGGAATCCGACAAGGCCACCATGGAAGTGCCCTGCCCACAGGCCGGAACCGTGCAGAAGCTGTTGCTGAAAGTGGGCGACAAGGTGAATCAGGGTGCGCCAGTGCTGGAGTTGCAGGTGCAGGGTGCTGCTGATGTTGCCGTTGCGGCGAAACCGGCAGCGGCTGCTGCGCCTCCTGCCAGTGCGACAACCACCGCACCAGCGAAAGCGGCTGCGCCTGCGCACGCAGCTGCTCCGGCCTCTGTGGTTGCGACGACGGCCGCGCCTACGGCCAAAGTCCATGCCGGCCCCGCCGTGCGTCTGCTGGCGCGGGAACTGGGTGTGGACTTGGGGCTGGTAAAATCCACCGGGCCACGCAATCGCATATTGAAGGAAGACGTGCACGCCTTCGTCAAACAGCGGTTGCGTGACAAATCCGTAGTCACCGCTGCTGCATCTGGCAGTGGCCTGCCGCCGCTGCCGGAAATCGATTTCAGCCAGTTTGGCCCGGTGGAAATGGTGGAGTTGAGCCGTATCAACAAGCTTAGCGCCGCCAACCTGCACCGCGCCTGGGTGCACATCCCCCATGTCACCCAGTTCGACGAAGCCGACATCACCGATCTGGAAACCTTCCGCAAATCCGAATCGGCGGCGCTGAAGGATCAGGATGTGAAGCTGACGATTCTGGCGTTCATGGTGAAAGCCTGCGCCAAGTCGCTGCTGGCCTTTCCCCGCTTCAACAGCTCGCTGCATGTGGGTGGTGAACAGCTGGTGTTCAAAAAGTATGTTCACATCGGCATCGCGGTGGATACGCCCAACGGTCTGGTAGTGCCCGTCATTCGCGACGCGGACAAAAAATCCGTGCTCGATATTGCGAAGGACATGCAGGTGCTGAGTCAGAAAGCGCGGGCGAAAAAGCTGTCGCCGGGCGACATGCAAGGCGCCACGTTCTCGATTTCGTCATTGGGCGGGATTGGTGGCACGGCGTTCACGCCGATTGTGAACTGGCCGGAGGTGGCGATTCTGGGCGTTTCGAAATCCCAGTTCAAGCCGGTGTACAACGGCAAGGAGTTTGTGCCGCGCCTGATGTTGCCGCTGTCGCTGTCGTATGATCACCGGGTGATCGACGGTGCCGAGGCTGCGCGCTTTACTGCCTTCCTGTCACAGCAGCTGGCGGATATTCGCCGACTGCTTTTGTAATTCCTGCAATTCAAGACCTGTAATGCTGCCATCACGCCGCCAGGCTGGTGGCAGCAACAGTCTGCATCAGATCGTGATAGCCACACTGAAAATCCGCTGCATCCTTCTCGCTGGCCGGCCGATCCAGAAAGCATTCGCGCCAGCACTTCGACAAATCCTGGACACTGAAAACCTCGGGAATACAGGCATCGTGATAGCGGTAGATCATCCACGCAATCGCAGTGGCGTAACTCAGATTGGTGGCCAGTTCCAGGTGGGGTGCTTTGGGAAATTCATGCTGTGATGCCATGCCGCGAATCTGGCTAGCCAGATCGGAGTCAAACGCCAGATAGTGATCCCAGACTTCACAGTGTTGCTGCTCGCTGATGCCATATACACCGATGCCGTTCCTGAACTGCAGGTGTTTGCCCAGACCCGACTGATGGTGAGCGGTGGCCAGCAAAAGCTGTTCTGCACCTTTTGACTGCACGCCTAATTGTCGCAGGGTGGGTTGAATCACATACTGCAGAAATTCCTGACTGCTGATGCCCATGACGTCACTCCCGTCAAAACTTCATCTTCATACTACGTTGAAGCAAAGAGTCTGCCATGATCCTTGGAAACTGAAATCTCTGCTACTCGCTATTAAGATCGGTCCGGAAGCCGGGAAATTCAATACCGTTAGCGTTGGCAGGACGTGACGTTTGGTAAGTGTTCGCTATATGGGATGGCAATCCGTTGCCATTTGTTGACACAGTTTGTCTGCCACGCAACTTCAGGGATTTCTTATAACCGAAAAGTGATTCATGTTGCGGATGTAATAGGTCAATTCGCGTTCGGCTTCGCCGCGTGAAGCAAACGGCCCTTCCTGTGTTTGCTCCCGGGTTAGAAAAAACCACTTATCATTGATATGCAAAATGCGATCGCTGCGGAACCATGTCTTGTTTTTTTCGCCCTGCCTGACATCCATAAATCACCTCGAAGTGGAGTGGAACTACCAGGGGTTGATTAAAAAATATACAGTTTTGTGATCTGCATCTAAGATTCAATTCATGTAGATGAGTGCAATTTTGCTGCTTTTGGGTATATGGCGATGTAACTGCCTGAAAAGCGGAATAAAGCGAAACCGGTGCTGTTCCACGTCCGGCATTGCTATCCTTGAATGACGAGCCACTTTTTCACTATTCAATTCAACGGGTTTTCGTGAAACGGGCAAAAATTCCGAAATGTCTGATTTTTTTCTGTTTGCTGCTGGCTGGCGGTCACAACGGTGCGCTGGCGGCGGATTCACTTAATCCGTGGTTGTATTTTTTGCTGGACGAAACGCAACAATCGCCGCAACAGATCGCGGCGCTGCCGCCATCGGCCTGGCAATCAGCCGGGGTGCAGGTGCCCAATCTGGATTACAGCGCTGGCGTGGTGTGGTTGCGGCTGGACATTCCAGCCGACCGCAATCTGGAACCCTGGCTGCTGGAAATCCGCTGGCCGTTTTACGACAGCGTTGAACTGTTCGAACTGGATGACAATACCGTGACCGGTCCGCTGGCGGTGGCGGGCGATCATCACACCATGTCCGGCCGGCACTTCGCCAGTCGCTTTCCCCTGTTTGAATTGCACGGCGGCGGCCAGCCGAAAACCTTGCTGTTGCGCCTGCGCAGCGGCGGGTTGCTGCTGTTGCCGGTGTTCCAGTGGCAGATCAACGATTACATTCGCGAGGAACAGAAAGCGCAGATTGTGCTGGGGCTCTTTTACGGCATCCTGCTGCTGATCATGCTGTACAACCTTGGTGTCTGGCTGCTGGTGCGCGATCACAGTCATCTTTTTTATGCCGGCTATGTGTTCACGGTGGCGCTGTATCAGGCGTCATTGCACGGTGTGGGCTTTCAGTATCTGTGGCAGGACAGTCCGTTTCTGGCGGATAAAATGCTGTCGATCTCGGTTGGTGGAACCTACATGTTCGGCGCGCTGTTTTTTACCTTTTTTCTCGGACTGGCGCGGCGCTGGCCCTGGCTGCACCGCATAACATGGATCATCAGCGCGGTTTATCTGGGGGGCACCGTGATGGCATTGTGGCTGCCGGAAGCGTTGCAGGTGGTGCAGGCTCAGGTGCTGGGGGTGCTTGTGTCGATGCTGGCGCTGGGCATTGCCATCATTGAATGGCGGCAGGGCAATCTGCTGGCACGTTACTTCACGATTGCGTGGATTTTTTTGCTGACGGGAACCTGCATCTATACGGCCGCGCTGGCGGATCTGGTTCCCTATAATCGGTTTACCGAGCTGGTGCAGTCGGTGGGAATTGCGGCAGAGGTGATACTGCTGTCGCTGGCGCTGGGTGTGCGCCTCAATCTGGAACGGCAGGCTGGTCGGCAGGCCATCGAAGTGTCGCTGCATCTGGCGCAGCAGGTGAATCTGGCCAACCAGGAAACGATTCACGTGCAGGAGCGGGCAAAAGCGGAGCTGGAAGAAAAAGTGCAGCAACGCACGGCGGAACTCGCCAATGCCCTGACTCAGCTGGAGCAGGTGAATGCGACGCTGGCTAACCTGAGCGTCACCGATCCGCTTACGGGCCTGAAGAACCGGCGTTATTTCGACGAGCAGTTCGCAGCGGAGTTCCAGCGTGCGTTGCGGGAGCAGAGTCCGCTGTCGCTGATGGTGCTGGATCTGGATCATTTCAAGCAGGTGAACGACCGCTACGGCCATCCGGCAGGGGATGAATGTCTGCGCCAGACCGCTGCAGTGGTGATGGCGCAGTGTCGTCGTCCTGGCGATATGGCAGTGCGGCTGGGCGGCGAGGAGATGTTGCTGCTGTTGCCGGGCACCGACACCGATGGCGCGCGGGCGATTGCGGAAACCGTGCGTGCGCGCATTGAGGCGCTGGAGATCCAGCAGGGCCGACACCGGTTCGGTATTACCACCAGCGTCGGTCTGGCAACGGTGGTGCCCGCTGTGGACGACACACCGGAACAGTTGCTGGCGCTGGCAGACAAGGCGCTGTACCGGGCGAAAGGGGAAGGCCGTAATCGGGTGGCCGTGGCCATGCGTTGAAGGCTGTCTGTGGCAGACATCACTTCCATCAATTCAGGAGCAGGATCATGTTGGTACCGCAGTATTGGGCCGAAGCGCGGGTGCAGCAAAAGGTCGGTGGCCGTCAGCGTACGATGCGCCGGTTCGGCTGGTCCGATGTCAGTCAGCAGCAGGCCCAGCAGCTGGCTGACGAGCGTGCGCAGGCGGCGATGTCGCGCTTGCAGGCAGGCGATACGCTGCCCTGGCGCGAACCCAAGGTTCCCTACAACGGTGCGGAAGGCGTGCCGATTCGGGAGGAAGTGATCAGCCGCCATGGTGCAGTGGTGATCACGCGCAACGCCTATGGCGCCTTGTGCCTGAATACGGGCAACGTGCTGTTTGCCGATCTGGATTTTGAAACTGGCGTGTCGGCGCGCCTTTGGCTGGCCGTGTTCTGCTGCTGGTTTGCGGCGGCGCTGGTGGTGGCGACGGGGTGGCAGGCGTGGGGAACGGCCTTCCTGTTGGTATTTGCCGGCGTGCTGCTGAGCTATCCTCTGGCGCTGCTGGTCTTGCGCATCATGTCGGCTCTGAGCGGCGGCGCCGAACAGCGTGCCCGTGCCCGCATTCACGCATTCAGCAAGGCGAATCCGGATTGGCACTTGCGGGTCTATCGCACACCAGCGGGGATGCGCGTGCTCGCGCTGCAGCGCACTTTCAATCCACTGGAAGCGGACGTTGCGCGCTGCTTCGCGGCGCTGCATGCCGATCCGCTGTATCGAAAAATGTGTTTGAACCAGCAGTGTTTTCGCGCCCGCGTCAGCCCCAAGCCCTGGCGCATTGGCGTGAATCGCCATCTGCGTCCGCGACCCGGCGTGTGGCCGGTAGCGCCGGAACAACTGCCGACCCGTCAGGAATGGGTGGATCATTACAACCGGCTGGCAACCGGATTTGCCGCCTGCCGTTTTGTCGAGCGGCTGGGCAGTGACGTGAGCGATCCCGAAGCGCTGGCGGTGCAGCGGTTGCACGATGAACTCTGCCGGGCGCAGGCGGAATTGCCGCTGGCGTGAGTGATGCAATTGCGTAACTTGATGCGGGATGCGGCGTTGCCGTCAGTGGTCGAATTGACGGGAACTAATCATTGGCGACGCAACCTTCCAGTGCCCGCGCCAGCCGCGCCAGTCCCGCATCATCCGCCAGTCCGAAACGCAATTTTCCCCATTGCATAAAGCAGCGGGTCCAGATGCCGTGGCGTGCCAGCTGGTCCTGCCAGTGCGCGACGCGTTCCGGCGCCAGTGTCAACGTGATAAACAATGGCGTTGCGCTGATGCTGTCGGCGGGAAAGTGCCGCGCCAGCAGATTTGTCATGCGCAGGCGTTGTACAGGCAGCCGTTGCCGCATGGCGCGCTGCCAGTGTTCATCCTGCAATGCCTGGATCGCAATCCATTGTGCCGGATGACTGATGGCCCAGGGCCCCAGCACGTGCCTGAGTTCTTCCAGCACTTTTCTGTTGCCACATACGAAGCCGGTACGGATGCCGGCCAGCCCAAAAAATTTTCCCAGCGAACGCAGCAGGATGACATTGGTGTCGGAACTGGAATTGGTGTCGGCGTCGAGGTGCGGCAGCAGCGATTGTGCCGGCGTTGCGTCCATGAAGGCTTCATCCAGAATCAGAAAGCCATTGCGCGCCTGCAGCTGTTGCGCCAGCGTCAGCAGTTCCGTCACAGCGTGGTAGTGCGCGGACGGATTGTTGGGATTGAGCACGATGACGATATCCCGTTCCTGCAATTCATCCCGTGTCGGCAGCGCTCTGTAGTACTGCAGAGCATGACCGTGGAACTGCCACCAGTAGAGGTATTCCTCATAACATTCCTGCGGCAGCCAGACGCGGGTGGTGCCCTGTCGACGGGAAAACAGTGCAGGTAATTGCTGGATCGCCCACTGGCTGCCAGGCACGGCCAGCGCATCAGCGCCGTAGTAATCGCGAGCGGCCTGTTCCAGTGCGCCGTCCTGTTCCGGCAGGCGTTGCCACACGTCGGGTGGTACCGCGGGCACCGGCCAGGGGAACGGTGAAATGCCGGTGGAAATATCCAGCCAGTCGGCGCGGGGAATGTTGTAGCGGGCGATGGCAGCGTGCAGATTGCCACCGTGCTGTACGGGTGAAAGTGAAGGCGTGCCGGACGTTGTCATGCTGTGATGCCTGCGATGAGCGCGCCGGTCAGGAAAAAGAACAGCAGCAGGATCAGGAGGGCGCGGTCCACCAGGCGATTGGCGCGCAGGATGTCGTGGGTCTGCGGTGTGTGGTGGCCGCCGAAAAAAGGTTTGTCCATCCGTGTGCCGTGATAGATCGCCGGGCCGCCCAACTGCAGATCCAGCGCACCGGCGCCGGCACACATCACCGGGCCGCCATTGGGACTTTTCAGCAGATGGGCCTGGGTTTTCCACGCCTGAATCGCCAGGACAGCATGGCCGGCACTGGCATAGGCCAGCGCGCACAGGCGGGCGGGAATGAAATTCAGTACGTCGTCAATGCGGGCAGCGGCACGGCCGAACAATAGAAAACGCTCGTTGCGGTAGCCCCACATGGCGTCCAGCGTGTTGGCAAGGCGGAAAAAGACGGCACCCGGCGCCCCCAGCAGGGCAAACCAGAACAGCGCGCCGATGATGCCGTCGTTGGCGTTTTCCAGCACCGATTCAATGGTGGCGCGGGTGCAGCCGGTGGCGTCCAGATTTTCGGTTTCGCGGCTCACCATCATGCCGGTATGATGGCGCGCAGATTCCAGATCCTGCCGCTGCAATGCCTGCCAGACGCGGCGGCTGTGCTGGAACAGGCTTTTACGGCCGATCACCAGATACAGCAGTACCACGTCCCAGAAGAACCCGGCGGGGCTCAGTGCCAGTGCGGTGGCCAGCGCCGTCAGCGGCAATACCGCCAGCAGCCAGGCCAGGGTGCCGCTGCAGAACCGTTGCCAGTCGCCACCCTGGTTGAGTGCCTTTTCCAGTGTTTGCGCCAGACGGCCGAAGCCCACCAGCGGATGCCAGCGGCGGGGCTCCCCCAGCCATTGGTCGAGCGCCAGGGCCAGCAGGATTTTGGTCAGCAGGATCAGTATGAAAGACAGCGGAAAATCCATGGGAATCGGTATTTGGGAATCAATATCTGAACGGTCGGCTTGATCAGACCGCGAAAAAAGGAAGCGAAGTATATCATGACCGCCACAACCCTCATGGTGCAGGGCACCACATCGGACGCCGGCAAATCCACGCTGGTGGCGGCGCTGTGCCGGATTTTCCGGCGCGAAGGCGTGCGCGTGGTGCCGTTCAAGCCGCAGAACATGGCGCTCAACAGCGCGGTGACGGTGGATGGCGGCGAAATCGGCCGTGCCCAGGCCCTGCAGGCGCAGGCCGCCGGATTGGAGCCGGTGGTGGACATGAACCCCGTGCTGCTCAAGCCCACTACCGATATCGGCGCCCAGGTGATCATCCATGGCAAGGCCCGCCACCAGATGAATGCCGTGCAATATCACGAATACAAAACGCTGGCGATGACGGCGGTGCTGGAAAGTTACCACCGCCTGCAGCAGCAATACGAGCTGATCGTGGTGGAGGGCGCCGGCAGCCCGGCGGAAATCAACCTGCGCGACCGCGACATCGCCAACATGGGATTTGCCGAAGCGGTGGACTGTCCGGTGATCCTGATTGCCGACATCGATCGCGGCGGCGTCTTCGCCCATCTGGTGGGTACGCTGGCATTGCTGAGTGAATCGGAACAGCAGCGCGTGCGCGGTTTTGTCATCAACCGGTTTCGTGGCGACATCAAACTGCTGCAACCGGGGCTGGACTGGCTGGAGCAACACTCCGGCAAACCGGTGCTGGGTGTGCTGCCGTATCT
>JBMOPR010000630.1:0-9336 GCA_049323075.1 Pseudomonadota bacterium | reverse complement strand
CCGCAACGCAATACAACGCAGCGCATCTTCCAGCGACAGCACGCCGGCAACGCAGGCTGCCACATATTCGCCCACACTGTGGCCCAGGCACATATCCGGGCGGATGCCCCACTCCATCAACGTCTGCGCCAGACAGTATTCAAACGCGAACAGGGCCGGCTGGGTAAACTGCGTCTGATTCAGGCGCGGGGAAAATTCGCCCCACCAGAGTTCATCCAGTGGCAAGCCAAGAATCTGCTGGAACAGCGGCGCCAGGCGATCCATATGCTGCCGGAATGCCGGTATCTGTGTCGCCAGTTCGCGGCCCATGCCCGGGTATTGGGCGCCCTGCCCGGTAAACACGAAACAGATCCGGTCCACCCGCGCATGCACTGGCATTCCAGGTGCCTGCAGCGCGATATCGAGAGCCGCGCGCAGTTCGTCGGGATTGCCGCCGACCAGCGCCTTGCGCAGCGGGAAATGCGTGCCGTGTAGTGTGTGCGCGGTGCACCAGTCGGCGAAACGCGCTACATCCAGCTTTTCCAAGGCTGTGCGGCACTGCTGTAATTGCGCTTGCAATGCATCAGCGTTGCGCGCCGACAGGGTGAATACGTGTGCATCACGTTGCGGTGCAGAGACAGGCTGCAGTTCAGCGTCAGGCGCCGGGCCCACAATCACATGCACATTGGTGCCACTGAGGCCGAACGCACTGATGCCAATCAGATCCGACTGGGGCTGCTGCGGCCATGGCTGCGCGCTGTTCACCACCTGCACATCCAGTTGATCCCAGCGAATCTGGCGATTGGGTTCACTGAAATGCAGGTTGGCGGGAATAAATCCATTCTGCTGAATCAGCAGTGTTTTCAGCAGCGACGCCATTCCCGCCGCCGCTTCCAGATGACCGATATTGCTTTTCACCGAGCCCAGCAACAATGGCGATTGCGCCGCTGCATCACGTTTCTTTCGCTGCAGCGCATCACCCAGCGCATGTACTTCTATCGGATCACCCAGCCGCGTGCCGGTACCATGGGTTTCGATATAGCCAATGCGGGAAGCGTCGAGATTGGCGCGCTTCAGCGCCTTGCGAATCAGCTGCACCTGCGCACGACCATTGGGCGCCGTCAGACCGTTACTCTTGCCGTCATGATTGATCGCACAACTCTTGATGACACCCAGCACGCGATCCCCATCCTCCAGTGCGCGTGCCAGCGGTTTGACCAGCACACAGCCCGCACCTTCACTGCGCACGTAGCCGTCGGCGCTGTCGTCGAACACCTTGCAGCGGCCGGTGGGCGACAATGCCCGCAAGCGGGAGCAGGCAATATGTAATTCCGGCGCCAGCATCAGATTGATACCTGCCACCAGCGCCTGCTCGCAATCACCGCTGGCAATGCTCTGACAGGCCAGATGCAGCGCCGCCAGCGACGACGAGCAGGCTGTGTCCAGCTGAATAACCGGCCCATGGAAGCCCCACGTGTACGCCACACGCCCCGCCGCCACACTGCGCGCGGTACCCAGGCTGTTGTACGCGTCGATCTGGCTGTGATCGCCACTCTGCACCGTCAGGCCGGCGTAATCATCGGTGCTCATGCCAACGAAAACACCGGTGTGTGAGCCTTTCATCGCCAGCAGATCCTGGCCGGCGTGGTGAAAGGTTTCCCAACTCAGTTCCAGCAACATGCGCTGTTGCGGATCCATCTCGGCTGCTTCCCGCGGAGATATGTCAAAGAATCCCGCATCGAATTGCGATACATCGCCAACGAATCCGCTTTCACGCGCATAGGCCTTGCCTGGCGCATCCGGGGACGCGTCGAAATAGTCGGCGTGATTCCAGCGCGAAGCCGGCACCGGGCCGATAGGATCGCGTCCGCTGCACAGCAAATCCCAGAACGATTCCAGCGAATCGACACCACCGGGAAAGCGGCAGGCGGCACCCACCACGGCCATTTCCAGGCCGTGGTTTGCTTTCATCGCGTTGAGTTCCTTGCGCGTATCCAGCAGTTCTACATACAGTTTTTTTAGCAGGGCTTCAGAGCTCAAGTTTCCCATGACCGCCATGTCCTTCATTACCAATGAACGGGAATCAGCGCATCAGATCAGCAGCGATGAGCGATTTGAGATCCTTGTCCTGCATCGCACCCACCCAGGCATTGTCGGCAGACGCAGCTGGCTCGTTTTGCGCACCCTGCAACACCCTTTCGTGTAGTGTTTGGGTGAATTCGCCCAGGTTCGGACAATCCCACAACTGCGTGGCCGGTACATCGAAACCGATCCAGTCAGATACAGCAGCGCAAAACTCCAGCGCCTGCGCCGAATCCAGTCCGTAGTCGGCAAATGCCGTGTGATCATTCACCACCAGTGTGGAAAGGCCCAGCTGCGACGTCAGATAGCGGGTCAGCCAGAGCCGGATGGCGGCACGGCTGGGGCCCGCCGGCGTACTCACCGCCACTGGCGCGGTATTGACACGCGCGGGACCGGATTTCGCGACATCGATTGCCGCTGCGGCAGAAGGGGCTTCCAATTGATGCGGCGACATCAGCAGGTCCAGTTGCCGCATGCTTTCCGACATATGCGATGCAAACGCGGCCAGCAATTCCCGCTGTTTGCCCAGATGGGTCACCAGGCTGCGCAGCAGAATGTCGGATGAACCCGCTTCAGGCAGGACGGCAGCGGCAGGTGCAGCACTCGCCTGCGGCGCATCCCACTGGCACAACGCGCTCAGCTTGCCAGCCGTGAAGGCAGCATTGCAGGAACGGCGCTGGATTTTTCCGCTGGATGTTTTGAACAGCGTGTTGGGCGCATACAGTGCAATTCGCGCCACGCTGGCACTCTGCTGTTCGAACACCTTCGCCCGCACTGCCGCCATGATCGCGGGAAAATCCGCTTCGCCGCCCTTGGCTGGATCGATTTCACACAACACCACCAGCTGCTCGGTGCCATTGTTCTCAACACTGAACGCTGCACTGCAACCGGGGCGAAGTGAAGTGTGACCTGCTTCTGCACTGCGTTCGATATCCTGCGGATAGAAGTTCTTGCCGTTGATGATGATCAGATCCTTGCAGCGGGATGAGATATAAAGGTAATCATCCAGCAGAAAACCCAGATCACCGGTGCGCAAAAACGGACCCTCGCCGGTACTGGTGAATGCCTGAAAATCCTTGGCGGACGCCTCCGGATTGTTCCAGTAACCCTGCCCCACGCTGCCACCCTGTACCCAGATTTCTCCTACCTGGTCGGGACCGCACGGAGCCAGTGTATCCGGGTCAACGATACGCAGCTGATGCCCACCCAACACCTTGCCGCTGGCCACCATCCGCTTGGAAGTCGCTGCACTGGAACGCGCAATCCTGCGCTCGCGCAGACGATCATCATCCAGCTGCGCAACCGTCGGCAACTCCTGGCGGGTTGCACCGGAGATCATCAGCGTGCACTCTGCCAGACCATAGCAGGGGTACAGACTTTCCTGACGGAAACCGCTACCTGCGAATTTTTCTGCAAACCGGGTCAGCGTTTCCACGCGCACCGGTTCAGCACCATTGAAGGCCGTGTGCCAACAGGACAAATCCAGCGCTGCAACCCGATCCGGAGCGGCGTTGGCTTTTTTGATACACAGTTCGTAGGCGAAATTCGGTCCACCGGCGATAGTGCCGCGAAAGCGATGAATGCTCTCCAGCCAGCGCAGCGGATCGCGCAAAAAGCTCTCCGGCGACATCAGGCACAGGGTCGCGCCCATATACAGAGAATGCAGCATTTGGCCGATCAGTCCCATGTCATGAAACAGGGGCAGCCATGACACCATCACACTGTCCTGTGTGCTGCGAAGGCCACTCTGGATGGTGGCTTCGTTGTGCATCAGATTGCCGTGCGACACCATCACGCCTTTCGGATTGCCGGTGGAACCGGAGGTGTACTGCAGGAATGCCACCATGTCTGGGGTCACTTCCACCGGCGCAGCTTCTGTCGCCAGCGACACTGCACCCACGTCGATAATCTTCACGCCGGCCTGATGTACCTGCGCCAGTACGCCTGCTCCTTGCAGCTTCTCCAGGGTCGCCCCGTCAGTAATCAGAACTGACGGCTTGGCGTCTCGCAGAATGTTGCCCAGACGTTCCCATTCACGCCGTTGCACCGGCACGGCTGTCGGGGTCGCTACTGCGCCGGCATAGAAACAACCAACGAACCAGCTCACGAAATCGACACCGGCTGGCAGCAGGATCAACGCGCGATCACCCACCGCACAATGGCACTGAATGTGTGCAGCCGCAGAGGAAACCTGCACCATCAGCTCGCGATAACTCAGCTCGCGATCCGCATTGTTGAATGAAAGAAAACGCAGCGCGATTTTTTCCGGCGTCATCGCCGCAAGTGCGGAAAAATGTGCTGGAAAGGAGGCGTGGCTGGATTGAGCGATGCTGGAAATTTTGCTGGATGTGATCATTGGTTTACTCCCTTGTCGCGGTCTTGATCGATCCGTTGTGATCAGGTTCGATGCGAATTCTATATACCGCTTATAGGAAGCAACAACGCGCTAAAGTCCTATTGACAACCGATGTTACGTCGAAGTTTTTTTAACAAATAAAGCCAATCGCAAACCGTCATCATTGCAGGCCTGAATGCACGAACTTGTCCTGTGCGATTAGGGTTGTGTGTCAGAGGAAATCATGCACGGCGCTCTTTTTTCCATATATATAGTCAACGCTTGAAATCAGACGCGTGACTGATTGGATTTTGCGCTAAACTTGTGAAATCCTTTATTTATCTAGCAGAAGAGCACAGCCGGTTGCGTGTACCAGAAGTGGGATTTAAAACCCGCAACAGTTACTTGCAGCAGATAATTTCAACGCACAAAAAAATGAGTGAAGAAAATAAATGAACGGGATCATGGATTACTGGGCGTTGCTGAACACGCTGGTCATCATGTTTGCACTGGGACTGTCGGGTGCAAAATCTTTTGCAGGTGCGCACTGGCCGCTGTTGCGATCCACGCTTGGGTACAATCTGCTGATACCAGCGCTGGCACTCATCATCATCAAGACCATGGGCTGGTTCGCACCCGAGACACTGGCCGCCATGGCGATGTGCATTGCCGCTGCCGGGGGAACGTCCGCGGGCGCTTTTGTGACGAAAGTGAAGGGATCACCGGTACTGGCGGCGAAACTGATCGTACTGCTGCTGGGTGTCAGCCTGCTGGCCGTAACGGTTTTTTCGCAACTGGGTTGGGTCGAACTCGGTACGCTGTCGTTGGGAGGGCTTACCGTTTACCTGCTGACCATCACGCTTTTGCCACTGTTCATTGGTCGCGGTTTTCATCGTTTACACCCGGTCATGGCCGCGCGCTGGCAACCCTGGTTCGATCGGCTGGGAAGTTTGCTGGTAGTATTGCTGGTGATTGCGCTGGCGGTGCGTTACGGACGTGAAATTCTGAGCGGGCCGGCGGAACCAATGATTGCCGCCGCCCTGCTGGTGTTTCTGTTTGTATTGCCCCCCTGGCTGGAACCGGAACCGGGCTGCCGTCGCACGCTGGTGTTGGTTACCCTGATCCGCAACCTCACACTGGTGCTGTCGATCCTTGCAGTGCTGCCACAATCAGCAACACTGATGCCGACGGTTCTGGCTTTTGGATTATTCATGTACCTGACGACGGCCATACTGGTGTGGTACTGGCGCATTCACCCATACAAAGAACCGCAGACTGAATCGGCGCAGGACTGAATTCAGCCCAGCTTCACCACATAACGGCCACTGTGAGTGCCCTGCAGCACTTCCGCAAGGGCAGCGGGCAGTTCATCCAGACTGATCAGCTTGACGGTACGCTGTTTGAAGTCGGCGAAATTGTCGAAGGTCCACTTGTCACCCAACATGTTCCAGATGTCCTGCTTGACATCCAGGGGTAACTCCACCGAATCCACGCCCAACAGATTTACACCGCGCAGGATGAAGGGAAACACGCTGGTGGTGAACTGGTGCCCCCCCACCATGCCGCAGCAGGCGACACTGCCGCCGTAACGTATCGATTTCAGAATGTTGCCCAGAATGTCACCACCAACCGTATCCACAGCAGCGGCCCATACAGGTTTGTTCATGGGGCGATTGGCGTTTTCCAGCAACGACGCGCGGGAGATCACACTGTCCGCCCCAACGGCTTTCAGCAATCCTTCCTGCCCGGGCTTGCCGGTGGCGGCCACGACTTCAAAGCCCTGATTGTGCAGCAGCCACACCGCGACAATGCCCACGCCACCGGTGGCGCCGGTTACGAGCACGGGGCCCTGATCCGGCGAGATACCCACCTGCAGCAGCGTATCCACGCACATGGCAGCCGTGAACCCGGCCGTGCCAAACACCATGGCATTTTCCAGGCTCAGCCCGGCAGGCTTGCGAATTACCCAGCTGGCAGGCACACGCACGTACTGACTGAAGCCACCGCTGGTATTCATGCCCAGGTCGTACCCCATCACCAGAACTTCATCACCCACCCGGATCGACGGCTCACTTGAACTTTCCACCACGCCGGCCGCATCAATGCCGGGGGTATGCGGGTACTGACGGGTTACCCCCTTGTTGCCCGAGGCCGACAGAGCATCCTTGTAATTCACCGAGGAATGACTCACCCGGATCAGCACATCGCCAGCCGGCAAATCGTCGAGACTGCGCTCGACAATCGCCTGCTCAATTCCGTTTGCGGTTTCGCTGACCCGCAGCGCCCTGAATGTGCCGTTCATGTCGTTCCCTCAAAGTATTGAATCATTGGTCGCCGGTTTCAGAGCAACTGCTTGCCACGCCCGGACAGCGTTTCCATTACCCGCAGCACACTTTTGCTCAGCACCCCTTCCATCGCCAGCCCAAGACGATCGGCCAGTGGACGCTTGATCTCGTAGCAGACTTCGAAAATATCCGCGTTGGCGCTGGCTTCATACAGATAATCGTCGCTGGTCTGCAGCACATCGATCAGGCCGTTTTCCAGACATTGATTGCCGTACCAGTGCTCGCCGGTGGCAATCCGGTTCATGTCGAGCTTGGGACGGTTGCGGCTCACCATCGCCTTGAACAGGCCGTGAGTATCTTCGATTTCCTCAATGAATTTCTGTTTGCCTGCTTCGGTGTTCTCGCCCAGCATGGTGACGGTGCGCTTGAACTGCCCGGCCGTGTATATGTCGTAATCCACATCGAATTTCTTCAGGGCCCGATTGAAATTGGGCAGTTCCGCCACGACGCCGATGGAACCCAGTATGGCGAAAGGCGCGGCGATGATCTTGTCTGCCACGCAGGCCATCATGTAACCGCCGCTGGCGGCCACCATGTCCACACACACTGTCAGTGGTACACCTTTCTGTCGCACCCGTTCCAGCTGCGATGCAGCCAGACCATAGGCATGCACCTGCCCGCCGGGACTTTCCAGGCGCAGCACCACCTCATCTTCCTTGCGCGCCAGCGTCAGCACGGCAGTGATTTCATTGGCCAGGTTTTCCACGCCACTGGCTTTCATGTCACCATCGAAATCCAGCACGAAAATGCGCTTGCGATCCGGCTGCTCGGGATGCTTCTTGCGTTCCTTTTCCTTTTGCTTTTCTTCCTTCTTGAGGCGTTTTTCCTCCGCCTTCATTTCGTCCTTGGTGTAGATATTGTGCTGCAGCGCCAGCTTCAGGTCTTCAAAGAAATCATTGAGGGGAGTGACGCGGATCTCGCCCTTGTGGCCATGGTGTGCCCGGCTCTGGGCTGCAGCGGCGATGGCGGTGATGATCAGCAGGATGGCAACGACAACAGTAACGGCCTTGGCGAGGAACAGGCCATATTCAGTGAAAAACTCGACCACTCGAAAACCTCATTGGGGATGTGTGCAAGGCGGGGATTGGCCCCACGGACGGGCCTAAAGATACCGCAAAGGTCCGTTGAATCCTACCGCTATTGCCAGTCGCGCACGGCCTGTTCGGCCTGTTCGTTTTCAGGGCGGGAGATCATGCCACTGGCGGTCAGACGCACGCTGAACTGGGCGCCATCGGCCATGGGCAGGTAGGTGGCGCTTCCGTACTCGGCGTCAAACCAGTCCACATGGCGCGACAGGCCCCGCAACACCGACCACAGGTCGAAACCAATATCGGGATTGCTCAGGGCATAGATGCTGCGAGCCCGGGTCTGTTCATCCTCCAGGGAATAGTAGCGGCCCTGCAATCGATCCAGCTTGTAGCCGGGCTGGGCGCCAAACGCCGCCAGCGGTCCCTTCCACTTGATGACACGGGCATCGATCTGCCACAGGTCGCCGGCGATCTCGAACGGCATTTCAGTACCGCTGGACTGCATTACCAAAGTGGCCCTGAAAATCTGGTTGTCGATTCGATCAAAGCTGATGGTGGCCACCGTATACTCCTCGTTCAGCGGCCGGTAGCCGTTGGCGTTGATCGCGGTGATGGC
This sequence comes from Pseudomonadota bacterium, assembly GCA_049323075.1. Lineage (GTDB taxonomy): Bacteria > Pseudomonadota > Gammaproteobacteria > Pseudomonadales > Ketobacteraceae > Ch67. Next base: position 951 of record JBMOPR010000630.1, on the reverse strand, counting down.
CAGGACTATCGCCGCAACCAGCGCCAGCAGACCACCGGTGCCCTTCAGCCAGCCGGTGAACCAGTTGCGGCGGGTCAGCAGAATCAGCGCGACGATCAGCGCGGTCAGGCTGCCCAGTGCGAATACAACAGTGATCCATTGATAGTGCATAAGGTTTCCGGCAGTCCTAGCGGTTCAGCGCAAATTGGTCCAGATACTGGTCAATCAGAAAACGGGAAATGGAGCCCCGCGGCGGTGTCTTGGGCAGACTGTTCACGGGCCACCAGTCGGCCTGTTCGATCTCAACGCCATCCACCCGGATCTCACCACCGGCATAGTCGGCGTGATACCCGATCATCAGCGAATGGGGGAACGGCCAGGGCTGGCTCGCGAGATAGCGCAGGTTGGTGACCTTGATACCCACCTCCTCCTCCACTTCCCGGTGCACGGCCATTTCCAGCGTTTCGCCCGGCTCCACAAATCCCGCCAGTGTGGAAAACATGCCCGGTGGAAAATGGGCGGAACGGGCCAGCAACACCTCATAGCCCCGTGTCACCAGCACGATGATACAGGGGGCAATCCGCGGATACTGGGTGAAGCCGCAGGTGGGACAGAGTTTGGCGCGGTCGTAGGCGTGGGCCTGGGTGGGTGTGCCGCAGCGGCTGCAGTAACGGTGGGTGTCGTCCCACTCCAGAATCTGGCGGGCGCGGCCGGCCAGCATGAACAGGGCCGGGTCCACCTCCACCGCCAGCGAGCGCAAATCCTGCAGGTAAAACTGGTCCGGCAGATCGCTGCCCGGTTCGATGGTGACGGCAAAACAGTGCTGGCCTGCCAGGGTTCCCAGATAGTGAGGCTTGCGATGGGAAATTCCCAGATCGGAAAAACGCGCCAGTTGCGGGATCAGTGATCCCTGCTCGTCCTGAAACATCAGCAGCTGGCCTTCATGGAAGGCGAACCAGATACTCTCTCCCT
>JBMOPR010000629.1:8189-9383 GCA_049323075.1 Pseudomonadota bacterium | reverse complement strand
CGAGAATTTCCACCGCGCCGTCCGCCTGCATGCGACCGAGGTCACCGGTCTTGTACATCAGCTTGCCGTCGTCAAACGGATCGGGCAGGAACACATCGCGGGTGAGTTCGGGCCGGTTCAGGTAGCCGTGGGCCAGACCATCCCCCGCCACGAAAATTTCACCGGGCACGCCAATGGGAACCGGCCGCAGGTGCGTATCCAGCAAATACAGCCGGCTGTTCGACACCGGATAACCCACCGGCACCGTGGTGGCACCGGGCAGCACATCACGCACTTCATACCAGGTGGCATAGGTGGTGTTTTCCGCTGGGCCATACATGTGCAGCATGTGTTTGGGCCGGCTGGGATGATTCAGCACCGCGCGCACCTGCAGCGGATCGCAGGCCTCACCGCCGAAAATGCAGTAATCCACGTCGCTGAATACGTCGGGCACCTGTTTTGAAATCACGTTGAACAGTGCAGTGGTCAGGAACTGGATGGTGATTTTTTTCTGCTTGATGAAGCGCGCGAACCGCTCGGGATCAAGCGCGATATCCCGCTCGATCACCACCAGCGTGCCGCCGTTCAGCAGCGGCGTCCAGATTTCGAACGTGGCGGCATCGAACGCAATGGCAGAGGCATGACCCAGGCGATGTCCCGGCGCCATTTCCATGTAATCCGGATTCTGCACCATGCGCGCCACACCGATCTGCGGAATGCACACACCTTTCGGCCTGCCGGTGGAACCGGAAGTGAAAATCACGCAGGCCAGTGCGTGACTGCCCTGCTCTGGCCGGATGTTCAGGTTCGCATCGGGCTGGCCTTGCAGTGTCGGGGCCAGGGTTTCCAGCTCCAGCACCTTGGTGCCCGTACCCTGCAAAAAATCAAACCGGCTGCTGTGCTGTTTCAGCGTCACCACCACCGGCGGACGGGTGTCCTCGGCCATGTGGCGAATGCGGTCCTCGGGATAGGCAGGATCGATCGGCACATACGCTCCGCCGGCCTTCAGCACCGCCAGCATGCATTCCACCATCGACAGCGAACGGTCAAAGCACAGCAGCACCGGATCGGCAGGCTTGACGCCATTGGCGATCAGCAGACGCGCCAGCTGGTTGGCCTTGCTGTTCAGGCGCTCGTACGTGATCAGCTGGTCGCCGTCTTCGCACACGATCTGGCGGGCGTACTGCGCAGCCTTCTGTTCAAACAGTTCCGCCA
>JBMOPR010000629.1:0-8179 GCA_049323075.1 Pseudomonadota bacterium | reverse complement strand
CGGACGGGAACGGACGAATGGTGTCATTCAGTTCATACACCAGATGTTCGAGTTCCCGCTCGGTAATCAGCGGCAGTTGCTCGATCAGGCAGGCCGGGTTGGCATGCACGGCGGTGAGCAGGGTTTCGATATGCGCCAGCATGCGCTCGATGGTGTCCGCATCGAACAGATGGCTGTCGTAGGAAAAACGCACCAGCAGTTCGCGGCCGGGAATCGCCACCAGCGTCAATGGGAAATTGGTCTGCTGGAATGCGTCGGGATTGCCAATCTGCAACGACTGCTGCGTCTGCTCCAGGGTTTCGTCGATGGGATAGTTCTCGAACACCAGAATGGATTCGAACATCGGCTGCTTGGGCGGCAGTTCACTGGCTTTCTGCACATCCACCAGAGAGCTGTATTCGTAGTGTTTCATTTCCGCCTGGGTTTCCTGCACCGACTGCAACCAGTCGATAAAGGGCGCATGACGATCCACCTGCATGCGCAGCGGCAGCGTATTGATGAACAGGCCCACCATGTTCTCGATGCCGGGCAGCTCCGCGGGGCGACCCGATACGGTGGTACCGAACAGCACGTCGTTCTCGCCACTGTAACGCTGCAGCAACACGGCCCAGATACCCTGCATGACATGATTCAGGGTCAGGCGGTGCTGTTTGGCCAGCTGCTGCAGTCCTTCCAGCAAGACGCCGGATATACGGATTTCCTGTTCCCGGTAACGGGACGCGCCGTCACCACTGCGGGCACGGTGTGCAACGACAGCAGCCGAATTCTTCACCGGAATCGGCGTGGCGGCAGTGAATCCTTTCAGGTATTGGCGCCAGAAGGCCTGCGCCTTCGCACGATCCTGCACCAGCATCCAGCCGATAAAATCCTGGTAGCGTGGCGCCGCCGGCCATTCCGGTGTGCGACCTTGAGCCAGCGCTTCATAAGCCGTGAACAGCTCACCAAACACCACCGGCATCGACCAGCCATCCAGCAGAATGTGGTGGAAGCTCCACAGCAGGCGGTGTTCATCGCCCGGCATGGCGATCCAGCTCAGCCGCAGCACACCGGGGCGCTTGAAATTGAAGCCCAGGTTACGGTCATCGATCAGATAACGCTGGAATTTTTCCTGCGCCGACGCCGAGTCCAGCTTGCGCCAGTCGTAGCGGTGAATATCCAGATCGATCTGTTCCATCACGATCTGCAGCGGTTGCTGCACGCCATCCCAGATAAAGCCGGTGCGCAGGATCTGATGCCGCGCCACGACTAAACGCCAGGCATCGAACAGTGCCGTTTCATCGACGGCGCCGTTGATGGGAACGATCAGCTGATCGAAGTAAACCCAGGAACCCGGTTCATACAGACTGTGGAACAGCATGCCTTCCTGTACCGGCGACAATGGATACACAGTCTCCACGCCACGGCGGGGCAACAGAGAATCCAGTTGCTGCTGATCCAGTCGCGCCAGCGGAAAATCTGACGGTGTGTAAGCGGCATGGGACAGATCACCGCAGTGCTCGATGATGCTGGTCAGTTCGTTCACCAGACCACTGGCCAGCTTCTCGATAGTGGCAGACTGATGAACCGAATGGCTGTAACGGAATGCCAGGATCAGTTCACCGTTCTGCACGCGGCCGCTGATATCCAGCAAGTATTTACGCTGACCGGCGGGCGCCAGTTCATCGCCGGTACTTTCGGTTGCCTGCTGCAGCAACGCGTCGTCCGCCAGCACCTGATCCAGCTGACCCAGATAGTTGAAGCTGATCTGGCTCTGTGCCAGTGAATTCAGCAACTGGCGCCGCTCCGGCTGTTCCGACAGGAACCGCAGCACACCAAAGCTCATGCCCTTGCGGGGAATCGCCCGCAGCTGTTCTTTCACCGCGCGGATATGCGCGCCCAGATCCGCCTGCGCGTCCAGCTGCAACACCACCGGGTAAATCGACGTGAACCAGCCTACCGTGCGCGACACATCAATGGCATCTGCCACGTATTCGCGACCGTGGCCTTCCAGATCGAAACTGACGCTGTCGGCGCCGGTCCAGGCCGACACGCTACGCGCCAGAGCAGTCAGCAGCAGATCGTTGATCTCGGTGCGGTAACAGCGGCTGGTTTCTGTCAGCAGGCGTTTGGTGGTGGACACATCCAGCCGGCGTTCCACCGTTTTCACGCTGGACACCTGATTCTTGCCCTGCAGATCCTGCGGCAAACGCAGCGGCTTGTGCCGCAACTGGCCACGCCAGAATTCGTAATCGGCATCCAGTTCCGCGCTGTTGGCCAGCGTGGTCAACGCCTCGCCCCACTGGCGGAACGACGTGGTCTTGCTGCCAAGATCGACGCGCTCGCCTTTCTGCAGCTGTTGCAGCGCGGTCTGCAGGTCTTCCATCAAAATGCGCCAGGAGAATACGTCCACCACCAGGTGATGGATCACCACCAGCATCCGTGCCGGCTGATCGCGCCCCACATCGAAATACAGTGCGCGCACCAGCGGGCCCTTCGCCAGGCTCAGTTCCGCCTGCACCTGCCCCGCCAGCTGGGTGATCTGTTCGCCGCGCAGTGCCACCGGCAATCCGCCCAGATTCACCACTTCGAACACTTCCGACAGCAAGGTTTCAGCATGCTCGGAGGGACGGAATGTCTGCAGCCAGCGCCCGCTTTCCTGTCGCGTGTAACGCATCCGCAACGCATCGTGCTGCCACAGCACCGCTTCCCAGGCACTGCGTAACAGATCGGGCGTCACGCTGCGATCCAGCTTCAGCATCACTGACTGGTTGAAATGGTGCGCGTCGGCAACATCCTGTTCCAAGAACCACTGCTGCACCGGTGTCAATGGCGCTTCGCCTTCCACCAGGCCCTGCTCCGCCAGAATGATGTCCTGCAGTTCCATCGCGGCTTCTGCCAGTTCCGCGATGGTCTGATAATCGAATATCTGCTTCGCGGTCAGATGCAGACCGGCACGTTTGGCACGGCTGATGATCTGGATACTGAGAATGGAATCGCCGCCCAGCTCGAAGAAGTTGTCGTGCACGCCGACGGTGTCGGCCTTGAGCACCTGCTCCCAGATATGAACCAGGGTTTTTTCCTTCTCCGTGCGCGGCGGCACGTAGCGGTAGCCCGAACCCATGTCCAGTTCCGGCTCCGGCAATGCGCGCTTGTTGATCTTGCCGTTCTGGGTGAGCGGAAATTCCTTCAGCACCATGAACGCCGACGGCATCATGTGTTTGGGCAGCACTTTCGCCGCCTCGCGCCGGATCAGCGCCGCATCGGCGCCGCCGTGGGTGCGCACATACGCCACCAGCCGCTTCTGCTGGTTCTTGTCCTTCTTCACCACCACGACCGCTTCGGCCACCTGCTCCAGACGGGTCAGGCTGGTTTCCACTTCACCCAGCTCGATGCGGAAGCCACGGATTTTCACCTGATCGTCGGCGCGGCCCAGAATTTCGATCTGGCCATCCTCGGTATAGCGAGCCAGATCGCCGGTACGGTACAGGCGATCCTTGCTGTTGCTGGAGAACGGATTCGCCACAAAACTGCCCGCCGTTTTTTCCGGGTCATTCAGGTAACAATCCGCCAGGCCTTCTCCACCCACATAAATTTCGCCGATGACACCGATCGGTACCGGCTGCTGGTGGTGGTCCAGGATGTACGAGGTGGAACCGGAAATACTGCGACCGATGGCAATGGTGGTCGCCCAGTCGCTGACATGCTCGATGGGATACCAGGTGGAAAACGTGGTGTTTTCCGACGGCCCGTACACGTGCAGCAGATGCTTCGGCTTGTAGCCTTTCAGAATGCGGCGCACCTGGTTCGGATCGCAGGCTTCGCCGCCGAACATCAGGTATTTCAGACGCGGGAAAATTTCCGGCCGGGTCATGGCAAACACGTTGAACAGCGCCGTGGTGATAAACACCACATTGGCGCGGGTACGCTTCACTTCGTTGTAGAAGGCATCCGGCGTCAGCACCTGTTCCTTGTTGAACAGCACCATGGCGATGCCGTTCAGCAGCGGCGCCCACATTTCAAAGGTGGAGGCATCGAAGGACACGTTGGACAGATGCGCAACGCGATCATCCTCGTCCAGCTGGAAGTAATTGGCATCCAGCACCAGACGGATCACCGCCAGCTGGTTCACCAGCACGCCCTTGGGCTTGCCGGTGGAACCGGACGTGTACACCACGTAAGCGTGCCGCGACGGATGTTCCAACATGGCGGTACGCATATTGTCCGCTGCCTTCGCGGCAATGATCTCGGCGTCACGATCCAGCAGCACCAGTTTGGCGTGGGCACCAGTGGCATCGATGATCGGCTGGATGCGTTCCAGCTGCGGGCTGGTGGCAATCATCACCGGCGCTTTCGTATCCTCCAGCATGAAGGTGATGCGCTCGGCGGGATATTCAGGGTCCACCGGCACGTAGGCGCCGCCCGCCTTCAGAATCGCCAGCACGCTGACGATCATGTTGACGGAACGGTCCAGCGCCACAGTGACAAAATCCTGATCCTTCACACCGGCGTCGATCAGCACCCGGGCCAGTTTGTTGGCGCGCCGGTTGAGTTCGTCGTAACTGATTTCGTCGTCACCCGCGATGACGGCCACCCGGTTCGGATGGGCTTTCACCTGACGCTCGAAAATCTGGTGCAGGCACAGATTGCGCGGATAGTTCGCCGGCGCCGGATTCCATTCGTGCAGGATCTGGTTACGCTCCTGCTCTCCCAGGATCGGCAGACGCGACAGCGGCACATCCGGCTGCGACAGCACGCCATGAATCACCCGCTGCAAATGCTGCAGCGTGCGCTGGATGGCAACGCTTTCAAACAGGGTGGCGTCATAGGACAGGCGGATCGCCAGTTTGTCCGACGGCTCCACGATCAGTGTCAGCGGGAAGTTGGTGTGTTCGATGGTGGTGATGTGGCCGATATCCAGCAGCTCGTCTGCGCTATGAACAGCCTCGCCCACCGGATAGTTTTCGAAGACCAGAATGCTGTCGAACAGCGACTGGTCGCCGGGCACTTCCGAATGGCGGTGAATGTCCACCAGCGGCGTGAATTCAAAACGGCGCAGGTCGAGCTGATCTTCCTGCATGCGCCGCAGCAACGGCGCGATGGTGGTGTCGTCGTCGATGGTGATGCGCAGCGGCAGCGTGTTGATGAACAGGCCGACGATATTTTCCACGTTGGCCAGTTCCGCCGGACGCCCCGACACGGTGGTGCCGAACACCACATCTTTCTCGCCACTGTAGCGGGCCAGCAACACGCCCCACGCAGCCTGAATTACCGTGTTCAACGTTACGTGCTGTTCGCGCGCAAAATTCTGCAGGCGGGAGGTCAGCGTTTCGTCCAGTGTCAGGTGCGCTTCGTCGAACACCTTGTCGTGGCTGTTGGAACGGGGCTTCTTGTTGGGCAGCGGTGTCGCCGCCTCGAAGCCGGCCAGATACAACTTCCAGAATTGCAGCGCATCGCCCTTGTCGGCACGTTCCAGATAGGCAATGAAATCCTCATAGGAGCCAGGCTGATGGAACTGTGGCTGCACGCCCTTGGCCAACGCGCCATAGGTCTGAAACACCTCGCCCATCACCAGCGGCAGCGACCAGCCGTCCAGCACGATGTGATGGAAACTCCAGATCAGCCGCGAGCGATGCCCCGGCAGATCCAGCCACGCCAGCCGCATCAGGCCGGGCTTGTCGAAATCGAAGCCGCGCTGACGATCCTTCTCCAGCCACACATTCAAACGGTGCTGCTCCTGCACCGGATCGGTGTTGCGCCAGTCGAATTCGTTTACTTCCATGTCGATGCGGTTATGCACGATCTGCAGCGGGCGATCCAGATCCTGCCACACGAATGCACTGCGCAGCGCGGGGTGACGGTTCACCACAAACTGCCACGCATGTTTCAGCAGATCCCGGTCCACGCTGCCGATCACTTCCACGCTCAGCTGTTCGAAATAAACGCCGGCGTCATTGTCGAACAGGCTGTGGAACAGCATGCCTTCCTGCATCGGCGACAGCGGATACACCGACACGATGCCACGCTGCTTGCCCACCAGACGGTCGATCTGCTGCTGGTCCAGCTTTGCCAGCGGGAAATCCGCCGGGGTGTAACCGAATACGTCAGGCTGGGTACAATGCTGGATGATCTGTTCCAGCGCGCGCAGATACTGCGCCGCCAGTCGCTCGATGGTATGCGGTTTGAACACCTGGTCGCTGTAGATCCAGTCCACCTGCAACTTGCCGTCCACGATATGGCTGTTGATGCTCAACCGGTGCGGATCGTGGCTGTCCAGGCTGTGTTCCAGCCCGCGCTCTTCCGCCGCCACATTGAACCAGGGATTGTTGTCGATGATGGAATCGAACTGACCCAGATAGTTGAATACCAGGTCCGCCTGCGGTGCCTGTTTCAGCAGTTCACGCTGATCGCGGCTGCCCAGGTAACGCAGCGCACCAAAACCAAAACCACGATTGGGAATCTGGCGCAGCTGTTCCTTGATGGATTTCAGGTTGTCCTGCAGCGACTGGCCATTTTCATAGCGCAGGCGCACCGGGTAAACCGATGTGAACCAGCCCACGGTGCGGCTCAGATCGATTTTATCGGAAAATATTTCGCGACCGTGACCTTCCAGATCGATCAGGGTTTCGACGTTACCGCTCCAGTCGGAAAAGGTGCGGGCCAGCGCCGTCATCAACACATCGTTGATCTCGGTGCGGTAGGCACGGTTCACATCGCGCAGCAGCGACAGCGTATGCTCTTCGTCGAGAATGAGAGAGTGCACGCGGGTATCCGCTACGGTGTAGCGACCTTGCGGATCGTCCAGCGGCAACACCGGCTTTTCACCGCTGACGGCGCGTTCCCAGTGCCGCATCTCACCCATCAGCGATCCGTTCTTCACATAGTCCGACAGTGCATTGATCCACTGCTGGTAAGACGTGGTTTTCAGGCCCAATTTCACATCTTCGTGCTGCACGATCCGGTTCAGTGCCTGGGTGAAATCATCCAGCAGAATCCGCCAGGACACGCCGTCCACCACCAGGTGATGCACCACCAGCAGCAGCTTGCGCCGCCCTTCCGGCAATTTGAAATAGCCGGCGGCCAGCAGCGGGCCTTTTTCAAGATTCAGGCTGGCCTGGATATCGGTACAGCGCGCCGTGATCACGGCTGCCAGATCCGCTTCCTGCGCGTTGACCAGATCGATCGGATGCATGGCGAAATGGCTGGTGCCATCCGCATTCTCGAAATGGAACTGGCGCACGCTGTCGCCACTGCGGACGAACCGCAGGCGCAGCGCATCATGCTGCAGCACCACCGACGCCAGGGCGCGGCCGATCTGCTGCTCGGTCAGTTTCGCGCTGGGTTTGATGTCCAGCAACACTGACTGGTTCCAGTGCTGTTCGTGCGCAAATTCATGATCGAAGAACCAGTGCTGGATCGGCGACAGGGGCACATCACCTACCACCAGACCCTGCTCCGCCAGAATGGGCGTCTCCACTTCACTGGCCACTTCCGCCAGCTCTTCAATGGTCTGGTTTTCAAAAATCTGTTTGGTAGTGAGATGCAGTCCGCCCAGTTTGGCACGACTGATGATCTGGATGCTGAGGATGGAGTCGCCACCCAGTTCGAAAAAGTTGTCCCGAATTCCCACTTCTTCCAGATTCAGCACCTGACACCAGATCTGCGCCAGGATTTTTTCTTTCTCGGTGCGCGGCGGAATACGCTGCAGCGCGGCTTCATTGTCGGTGTCCGGCTTTGGCAATGCCCGGCGGTCCAGCTTGCCATTGGCCGTGACCGGCAGATGCTCCATCGCTACGAATGCGGACGGCACCATGTAATCCGGCAAGGTCTGTTTCAGTTCGGCACGTAATTCGGTGGCGGTGGGCAAGGCACCTTCCACCGGCACGTAATAGGCCACCAGGCGTTTCACCCGCGGCACGTCCTCGCGCGCGATCACCGCTACTTCGCGGATGGTGTTGATGCGGCTGATGGCGTCTTCGATTTCGCTCAGCTCGATACGGAAGCCACGAATTTTTACCTGCTGGTCGATGCGGCCCAGGTATTCGATATTGCCATCCGGGTAATAGCGCACCAGATCGCCGGTCTTGTACAGGCGCGAGTCATCACCGGAACGGAACGGATTTTCAATGAAGACTTCCGCCGTCAGTTCCTCGCGGTTCAGGTAGCCGTTTGCCACGCCGTCACCGGACGTGTACAGCTCGCC
>JBMOPR010000628.1:0-9390 GCA_049323075.1 Pseudomonadota bacterium | reverse complement strand
GATTTTCCATAATGATGCCGTTCCATTGCGAGCGCCAAGACGGGAATCGCGACATGGTACGGCTGCTTTCTTAAGGCAAGCTTAAGACTGACGGGAGACGGGGAAAATCTGGCTCAGCGGAATGACAAAAACACAGAACCCTGCCGTAGATCAGGATCTGCGGCAGAACCTAAACACCCGCAGAAGGCTAGTGCGCCAGGAAATACCGCGCCATGGCATATTCCTTGTAGCTGTATGCCTTCTCATTCACGGCAGACTGGAAATACTCGGCGGCCTTGCGCGCATTGCCCTGCGTTTTCTGCGCGTAACCCGCATAGAAAAAAGCTTCGGTGCGTTCACAGGTATCCGTTGCGGTGGCGACAAGCTGGTCTGCCGTCAGACGGCCCAGGCGGAATTCCCTGAGCCGGGCCTGCCACGGAGAGACATCCATGTTTTCCGTCAGTACAGCAAATATTTTCGTCGCTGCCGCATTGCCGTAGGCCTGCTCATCGCTGACGCTGCGCATCAGCGCGGCATAAAATGCCGGTTGCCGGGAATAGTAAAAATGCTGGGCCCAATGCTGGCTGGCAGCATCCCATTTTCCCTGCAGGGCCGCGTTGCCGGCCAGCGGTTCATACATGACGTCCGGATAGCGGGCTGTCAGCGCCTGGTAAAGTTCATCCGATTTCTCGTACTGTGCAATATCGGACAATGACTGAGCCAGCAACCAGGCCGACACATCGTCGGAACGCTCCGCATACAGTTTGCGTGCCTCGTTGGCACTGAGGGGCGCCAGATTCATCAGGGAATAGACATCCACCAGCAGTTCGCGGATTTTCAGATCCTCCGGCAACTGGCTGCTGGCGATGCGCAACGACTCCGCCGCTTTCTGGATTTCATCCCGATACGAATAAATGCAGCTTTGACTGCGGACGAAGGCACGATACGCCTGTCCGAGGTATTTCTGCGATGCCGGATGATCCGGGTTGTGAACAAGCCCCTGCTTGACCGTGGCGATAGCCAGCGCCGGATGCCGGGTGCGCAGGTAACCGTCCGCCAGCAGCAAATAGGTGGCCGGTTCTGTGGGCTGTTCCTGAATGGCCGCCAGCAGCAATCCGCCCAGCCGGTCATCGTCGTACTGTTTACTGTTTTCGGATTTTTCAAACAGCTGCAGGAAAACAGCAAGGCTTGGCGGCCGCACGGCGTCCCGCAGGGGTGCGGGCAACGCCACAAACAGCGCCCGCAATCGCGGTTCCACGTTGTCGGCCCCGCCGGCGGCAAGGCGATAATAGACATCGTACAGCTGGTACTGCAGGCTGCTGTCCTCGGGTGCCAGTTGCAGCAGCTGCTCATAGGCAACCGCGGCGTCCTGCAGCAGCGCAACCGAATTTTCCGTGCCGGCGCGCTGCATCAGCGCATCGGCATCTTTCTTCAGTTGCACGGGATCAAAATCAGTGGCGGCATTCGCGCCCGCCGCGCCCGACTCTGCCCTTTGCTGGATGTTCTGCGTTGCGGAATCGGCGCCTGTCACGGGAGCCTGGCTGCATCCTGACATCCACGCCGACAGCACAAGGAACATCACGCCCGGGATCAGGCTACGGATAAAGCGCGTGCTCATAATTTATATCCGAGCTTCAGTGCTTCCGCGAACGACTGGTCCGATTCCTTGTACAGGCCCCGGTATCCCTGCGCCATGCCCAGCAGATAACGGGCCTCGCCATTTTTCGGCGCAATCGCCACTGCTTTGGAGGCCGCTTCCAGCGCCTTTTCAAATTCGCCCTTGTCGATGTACTGGCGGGTGATGCTGATCTGTGAACTGATGGCATCCGTCGCCGGAGTCGCCTTTGCTGCCCCAGCCAGCGTGGGTGCCGTCTTCTGCACAAAGGCAATATTCCAGAACGGCAGATCTTCCAGCCCGTTCATCTTTTCATAAAACTCCGGGTACCGCGCCAGACTGGTGGTATGGCGGGGAAAATCGATCGACAGGTTGATCACATACCTGTCCTGCTCCTGACGGCCGCTTTGCTTCAGCTCGTAAAAATCGTTGCGCACGCTGGGGCCCGCAGACATGGCCATCGGGGTGTACTGCGCATCCGGCGCTGTCATCGTGGCCCGCATGCTGAGACGATAGCCGATGTAATTTTCGTAAGGCGTCAGCCGCTGTGCCGGCTTTTCCAGGCTGCCGATGCCGGCGAAGAGTCGCACCAGCTGATTGACGCTGACCGCCAGGTTGGATGTCTTCGGCACGCCTTCCCAGGAATCCTTGAACAGCAGTTTTCCGTGCAGGGAAAAGGGTTGCCACAAGTTGTCAGCGTTACGCGCGCCGACCTCCAGCACTTCGGCCTTGTTGAAGATCTGCTCGGCAAAGGATTCAAATGTCTTTTCGTGATTCTGGTCGTAAACCCACATGCTGCGGAAATGCTGTTCAAACATGCCCGACAGCGTCATTTCAAACCGCACCTCGACATCGTTGCCGGGAAGATGGCGAAAATCCAGATCCATGTGCGCACTCTGCTGGGCAGGCGATCGCACCGGCAACAGGGTGAACGCTGCATCCTTGCCATTGATGACCAGTGCGCGCTGCCCTTCGGTCTGCATGCCGATGCCGGGAAACAGAACGTGATCACCGGTCGTGTCCAGCCAGCGGGTGCTGCTGCCGCTGTCGGCAATGTAGGTAATCATGTGATCGAAACCCACCATGCCGATATCAGGATTGAAATAGCCGTTACTCTTGGTGGAAACAAGGGCGGGATACGCGTCAACGCCCATGGCCCGCAACAGGGTTACCACCAGCACCGTCTGGTCCTTGCAATCACCATAGGCATTTTTCACCACATCCGCCGCGGCATGAGGTTGATAGCCACCGTGCCCCACATGCGCAAAGATGTAGCGGATATTGTTCTGCACATACGCATAGACCGCCCGCACTTTCTCGTCGGGGGTGGCGGCGGTGGCGGCCAGTTGCCGCGCGGTGGCCTGCAGTGCCGCGTCAGCGTTGATCTGGGGTTCGATCAGCGACTGCGCCCACTGGTTGATAGTGCGCCAGTCACGAATGGTGGACACCTCAACAAACCGTTCGACACCCTGATCGAACGGCATATTGCTTTCCAGCAGGAATTTCGGCACATCCTGCGCGACCCAGGTCAGCGTCTGCCGACCCTGGCCCTGCTTGCGTTCGAACGGGTACGCGCCTTTGCTCTTCGCCGACAGGTACAGTGGCTTGCCCGATGGAGCGGTGACCTGCATCAAGGCGCTGCGCACCGCGTCGACCCGGGTTCCCTGACCGTTGGCCGCGTCTTCCCACCAATAGGGCGTCAGGCGCGAAAACCATTCACCAGGAATGATGGCGCGCAACGGCTTGCGCGTGTACTGGAATTCCAGCACCGCCCCCGGCCGGATGCTGGGCAACGAAAAAACCAGCTGCCGCGTATCCTGATAGAAACTGTCTTCCTTCGGTGTCTGCACCTGAACGGCGTCACTGGCGAGGGGAATGGTCGTGCCGTTCTCGGCCAGCACATTGGCAAAATCCAGCTCCAGCGTTTCGTAGTAACTGGTGTAGAACACGCTGATCTGGCTGTAGTCGCGGGCCGCTTCGCTATCGCCAATACGGACAGCGATGTAGGCCGTCGTGGTTTCCTGCCACTGCTCATCCACATCGATGTGGAGGATTTTGCGGATGACTTCGGTGTTCTGCCCTGTGGCAGGAAACTGGCGCACCAGCTCGGTCAGGGGCGGTGCCAGACGGGCCGACTGGGCGAACCCATTGACCGGTACACCCGCGAAGAGCGCCAGAAGACCCAGGACTGGCCAGACAGCCCGGCGAAACAAACAGTTATTCATGAAATTGCCTGCAGGAATAGCGTTACGTAGCACATTGGTTTGATGCCACAAGCCTGGCTATTTTATCGCTAGTTGATGCCGTTGTCTGCCGGCTACCCCGCCCGCGCGGCAGCCGGCCCACACTTATACTGGCGCGGCGGAACGGATATCTGCCAGGGCCCGCCCGATTGCCGCCCGTGACGATTCCGCCAGGGCCACCATGGGCAGGCGACATTCCTCGCTGCACAGATCCAGCAGGGACGCCGCATATTTTATTCCCGCCGGGTTGGGCTCGCGGAACAGCGCGGCATGCAGGGGCACCAGCTGTTCATGCAATGCCAGCGCCGCCGCGAAATGGCCGGCTGAGCATAATGACTGCAGCTGCGCGCATTGCGCCGGCAACACGTTGGACGTCACGGAAATGCAGCCGTTACCACCGTTCGCGTTATAGGCCAGCGCCGTAATGTCGTCGCCGGACAGAAAGCTGAACGGCTTGCGAATGCGCTGGCGCTCATGGCAGATGCGACCCAGATCGCCGCACGCGTCCTTGATGCCGACGATCCGCGGCAGTTCCGCAATCCGGGCCAGTGTGTCTGGCTGGATATCGACGATGGTGCGCGGCGGAATGTTGTAGACCAGAACGGGAATATCGGTAGCGTCATGCAGCGCCTTGAAGTGCCGGTACAATCCTTCCTGCGACGGCCGGTTGTAGTAGCCGGCCACCGCCAGCACGGCGTCGGCACCGGCCTGCTGCGCATGTCGCGCGTATTCAATTGCTTCCTGCGGATTGTTGGAGCCGGCCCCGGCAATCACCGGCACCTGCCCCGCTGTTTCCTGCACCACGATGTCAATGACACGCTTGTGTTCCTGCGCCGACACGGAGGGTGATTCGCCGGTGGTACCCATGGGCACCAGCCCGTGGATGCCGTGGTCCAGCTGAAACCGCACCAGTTTGCGCAGCGCGGGTTCATCCAGCTGGCCATCGCGGAAAGGGGTGATCAGCGCCGTAAAACAACCGGTAAACATGGTTTTCTCCTTTATTGAACATGACAGGTTTGGGGAACGACAGGCAATAAAAAACCCGGTGGCGGATTCCGCGACCGGGTTATGGGGTGAAGACGTTGAGTCAGGAACTATGTCATCCACACACGCAAAACCGGGCCGCAAACAGGTTTCTTCTGTTTGCTGCGTTTGATCGGTTTGCGGTTGTGCACTGAATGCATGAACGTTTCCTGACGGTGTTTGTGTTGAAAGTTCTTTCGTTGACAGTTCTAGCCCCGAAATCTAGCACGCCGGACCGAATCGTCAACCGGTTTTTGCCACCGCCGACAGCCGGTCCAGCAGCCACTGTTGCCAGACCGCCATGCCCTGCCCCGTGCGGGATGAAAGCTGCAGCACGTCCAGCCGTGGATTGATCTGACGGGCGCGGGCGATGCAGGCGTCCACATCGAAATCCACATGGGGCAACAGATCGCACTTGGTGATCAGCAGCAGGCCCGCTGCCTGGAACATGTGCGGATACTTCAGCGGCTTGTCGTCCCCTTCGGTGACAGACAGCAGCACGATTTTCATTTTCTCACCCAGATCGAACAGCGCCGGGCATACCAGATTGCCGACGTTCTCGATCAGCAACAGGTGTTGTTGCAACGGCTGCAGTTTCAGCGTGGCGCGGTGGATCATATCGGCATCCAGATGGCAGCCGGTGCCGGTATTCACCTGCACCACTTTCACGCCAGTGGCGGCGATGCGTTGCGCGTCCTGATCGGTGGCCTGATCGCCTTCGATCACGGCAACCGGCACCGCGCGTGCGATGGCGTGCAGGGTTTTTTCCAGCAGCGTGGTTTTGCCGGCGCCCGGGGAACTCACCAGATTCAGTGCCAGTGTGCCCTGACGTGCGAATGTGTCACGGTTGCCGGCAGCGATGTCATCGTTGCGCTGCAGCAGCGCGATTTCGAGATGTTGATGGGTCGTCTGCCCGCCCGGTTCAGCCGGCGCGCGCGGGGCCGGTACGGGAGCGAAGACCGCTGTCTGCAATGCTGACGCCGCAGGCGCTTCGGGCCGGTAAATGCTGCTGGAGGATGCGTCGCAGCCGCAGGTGGTACACATTATTCAAGCTCCAGGGAGAGAATCCGCAATTCCTGCCCCTGCAGGATGGCCTTGTCGAAGCTGCCGCAGGCGCAGGGCTGATACAGTTCGTCGAGTTCAAATTCACTGCCGCATTGCTCGCAGCGGGCGACACCGGCGTGCCGCTCGATAACCAGCTGCGCCTGTTCCAGCGCGGCGGCGGCCTTGCAGCTGTCGAAACAGAATTCCAGTGCTTCGGGCATCACACAGGTGAGAGCGCCCACTTCCAGCACCACACGCTTCACGGTGCGGCCACCGGCCTGTTTGCCGGCGATGCGCAGAATGTCTTCCACCAGACTCAGTTCATGCATGCTGGTAACAGGCCGAACAGGCGCCCTCCGACGACACCATCAGCGCACCGACGGGATGCTGCGGCGTGCACTGGTTGCCGAACAGTTCGCACTGGGCCGGCTTGATCTGGCCTTTCAGCACCGCGCCGCAGCGGCCGGCCTCTGCCGTAATTTCCGGGCGCTCTTCCAGCTGAAAGTGCAGAGCGGCATCATGCTGCGCGTAAGCCGGCTGCAACATCAGGCCGGATTGCTCCAATACACCCAGGCCACGCCATTCGCTGTGCGGCGCGACACGAAACACGTCCGCCAGTGCAGCCTGCGCCACTGGATTGCCGGCAGCGGTCACGACACGATTGTACTGCACTTCCACAGCGCTGCGGCCTTGCTGCAATTGCCGCAACACCATCAGCAGCGACTGCAGGATATCCACCGGTTCAAAGCCAGCGATCACGAACGGCTTGCGAAATTCTGCCGCAATGAAATCGTAGGCGGCCGTACCCAACACCGCGCTGACATGACCGGGACCAATGAAGCCGTCAATCAGCGTGTCCTGATCTTTCAGCAACGCCGTCAGTGCGGGTACGATCAGAATATGGTGGCAGTAGACGAAAAAATTCTGCACCTGCTGGTGCCTGGCCTGTTGCAGCGTCAGCGCCGTGGCCGGCATGGTGGTTTCAAAACCCAGCGCGAAAAACACAACACGCTTGTGTGGATTGCGCTGCGCCAGTCGCAATGCGTCCAGCGCGGAATACACCATGCGGATGTCGGCGCCCAGTGCCTTGGCCTGGATAAAACTCAGCGCCGTACCCGGCACACGCATGACATCGCCGTAGGTTGCCAGAATCACATCCGCCTGTTGCGCCATCGCGATGCAGGCATCGATGCGGGATTTGGGCAGGACGCAGACCGGACAACCGGGACCGTGCAGAAATTCGATCTGATCGCCCACCAGTTGATGCAGGCCGGCCTTGTAGATGGCGTGGGTATGGCCACCGCACACTTCCATGACCTGCACCGGCCGTTGCCACTGCTGCGCCAGCGTTGCACCCGCTTCCCGCACCAGCGCTGCCAAAGTACGCACATGGGCCGGATCACGAAAGGTTTGCAGCAGTTCCATCAATGGGTCTCCTGTGCGGAATGCAATTGCTGCAACAGCTGCAGCGTGCGCTGCGCTTCTTCCAGATTGATTTTCTCCAGCGCGAACCCCGCGTGCACGATGACCCAGCTGCCCACCAGCCCGTCGATGGACTCGCCATCCAGCACGCAGGCCACGTTGACTTCGCGGCGCACGCCTTCCAGCCGCACCCACGCCAGCGCGAGTTCGGGATCGGCAATGGATTCAATCTGACCGGGAACGCCAAGACACATAGAGCCTCCTGTTACAGGCTGTTAGCGTGGCGCGTCCTGGGAAAAGGGTCAAGCGGAATGGTCAGGAGCAAGGGCTGGGCCGGATCAGCGATAAGCCTCTTTCAGAAACAGCAGGGGGCGCTTGTCCGGCAATGTGCTGAAAATCGCGCGGGCGGCGGGATTTTCATTCAGCCCGTTACCGTCGTAGTCGTAGCACAGCCAGTGCTGGCTGCAGGCTTCACCCGGAGCGTTGTCACTGGTGTCGTTGTCCAGCAGCCAGGTGACAATGGCCGTCCCGGCATTGGGCTGGCCACTGCTGTCAGAGCCGGGGGCCGCCAGACTGGCAAGGTAATACCCGGGTTGAGCAGACAGTGCCGCCACCGACGTCTCGCCCGCCTGCAGGTTGCCGGTGAAATTTGACAGCTGGATGTCGGTCGTCAGCGCCGGGGTGCCCGAGCAGCCGGCATTGTCCAGCGTGTTGTAGACGAAGTTCGCGCTGGCATCCCAGTATTGCAGCCGCAGCGTCATGATCAGCGGCGTCATTACCGGGCCGTTGGTGTTGTCGATCCAGCCGCGGCCGTAACGGATGTCGGTGCCACTGATGTCATCAATACGGAATTCACTGCAGCTGCCACCACTCAGGTAGCAGGCACCGTCATTGTCGGTGATCTCTGCGGCCGGCAACACCAGATCCACCCGCGGCGGGTAAGGAACGTCGCCGGCATTCGGCATCGGGTTGAGCTTGTTGATCTGCAGGACATGACTGCCGGTGAAGAACACACCCTGGCCGTCATAGCTGTCGGTGCCACTCCAGCTGCGCGCTACGCTGGCGGAATTTTCGCTAAAGCAACCGGCAACCACTGCGCCGCTGCTGATGCACGCGGAGCCGGCTGGCGGGCTGGAAGCGTCCAGTGCAATGCCGTGCTGCGGCACGTCCAGCTTCCAGAAATCACCGGTGTAATTCAGCGTGGGGTTACCGCTGGTGTTGACGGCAGTGAACGTCACCTGCGGTTCCGTCGCAAAACCGAAGGTCTGTCCCTGATAGGTGAAATCGCAGCTCCAGCTGCCGCTGCCATCACGCAGGGTTGGTGAGTTGTGGGCGGCGGTGAAATGGTCCGGATAAAAACGGCCGACCCGCGGAATGTTGCCGGTGACATTGCTGCTGCCGAGATAGCTGTTGTCCGCCAGTGCTGCACTGATGGAAATGATGCCGACTTCGCCATAGGACGTGATGGCGCTGCCGGCCCCACTGCTGAAGGAGGTGATGCTGGTAATGCCAGATAATCCTGGATGCACGCTGCCTGCCGCACTGGGCAGCACCAGGGTACTGGACAGCGCAACCGTATCGCGCACACCGGCGGGTTCCTGGCCAAAAGCCGGTGCAGTTCCGTTGCCACTCAGATCGGCACCCGCATCAGGCACGCCGTCGGCGTTGCTGTCATCGGCGGATTCATATTGCACTGCTATTGCGAGCACATCGAAATTTTCTCCCGCTTTCACAAAGGCTGCTCCGGTTGCATCATTGGGGGCGGGGTTACTGGTAACCGGCACGCGCCGGCTTTGCGCTCGCGTATAAAAACCGAAGGGGCGCACGGTGAACGTGGCACTGGTCCCGGTGATCGGCAAGGGGGCGCCGGAGGTATCCACCACCAGGCCGCTGCTGTCATCGCGCAGATTGAAAGCATACTGACCCACGTCGCTGGTGATCCAGTTCAAACTGGCCAGGCCCTGGTTGAACGCTAAAGTCGCATTAGTGCTGCCGGGCTGCGCGGTCGGCAGTTGTACATTGCCGGAAGCAGTGGAAATGGAAGGCCTCACGCCGCCAGGATCA
>JBMOPR010000627.1:0-9391 GCA_049323075.1 Pseudomonadota bacterium | reverse complement strand
GGACACCAACACCGGCTTTGTCGGTTGGGAGCGCACCATCGGTCAGTCGGAGGGCCGTTCCGAGCTGGAGCGCCTGATCGATCTGGATGGCCGCTTCTGGGTATCCGGCAAGACGGTGTACGCCGTGACTTACCAGGGCAACGTGTCCGCCATCGATATTCCGTCCGGCCGGCTGTTGTGGACGCGCAAGATGTCGTCCTATTCCGGCGTGTCGGAATTCCTGAGCCAGCTGTATGTGGTGGATGATGACGGCAAGATCGCAGCGCTGGACGCTGTGAGCGGTTCCGACCTGTGGCTGCAGGAAGGATTGCGGGGCCGTCGTCTGTCGGCACCCACGGCCTATGACCGCTATGTGGTGGTGGGGGACTTTGCCGGTTACCTGCACTGGTTGTCCTACCAGGATGGCAGTTTCAAGGCCCGGGTGAAGGTGTCCTCCCGGCCCACCCGCAATCCCAATGCCAAGCTGGGCCAGGCCGAACCCAAGCGCACCGAAGACGGCTTGCGGGCGGAGCCTGTGGTGTATCAGGATATCGTGTATGTGCAGGGTAACGGTGGCGCGGTGGCCGCGTACCAGGTGATCGAGAAAGAATGAAACCCGTAATCGCCCTGGTGGGCCGCCCCAACGTGGGCAAATCGACGCTGTTCAACCGGCTGACCAAGACCCGCGATGCGATTGTCGCGGACATGCCGGGGCTCACCCGCGACCGCCAGTATGGCGATGCGGCCTGGGGCGAACACCAGTTCATCGTGATCGATACCGGTGGTATCACCGGCGATGAGGAAGGCGTCGACATCCACATGCGCAACCAGTCGCTGCAGGCGGTGGAGGAAGCCCACGCCGTGCTGTTCATGGTGGACGCGCAGGTGGGCCTGACGCCGGTGGACGAGTTGCTGGCGCAGACCCTGCGCATGCGGCAGAAGCCGGTATTCCTGGTGGTGAACAAGGTGGATGGCCTCAACCAGGACGTGGTGACGGCGGACTTTTTCCGCCTGGGCATGGGCGATACCTATCCGATAGCGGCGGCGCATGGCCGTGGCGTGAGCCAGCTGATGGATGCGGTGTTTGCCGCGCTGCCGGCCCAGCCTGCCATCGAGGATCTGGGTGAAGGCGTACAGACCGGCATCAAGATGGCCATCGTCGGCCGCCCCAACGTTGGCAAGTCCACCCTGGTGAACCGCATGCTGGGTGAAGAACGCGTCATCGTGTTCGACATGCCTGGCACCACCCGCGACAGCGTGTACATTCCGTTCGAACGCCGAGACAAGCATTACACCATCATCGACACCGCCGGCGTGCGCAAACGCGGCAAGGTGTTCGAGTCGGTGGAGAAATTCTCCGTCATCAAAACCCTGCAGGCGGTGGAAGACGCCCACGTGGTGGTGATGGTGCTGGACGCCCGCGAAGGTGTGGTGGACCAGGACATGCACCTGCTGGGTTTTGTGCTGGAAACCGGGCGTTCGCTGGTGGTGGTGATCAACAAGTGGGACGGCATGACCCACGACGACAAGCAGAAAGTCAAAACCGATATCGAACGCCGTCTCGGCTTTGTCGATTTCGCGAAGATCCATTTCATTTCCGCCCTGCACGGCACCGGTGTGGGCGAGCTGTATGCCTCGATCCAGAAAGCGTACGAATCCGCGTTCAAGAAACTGTCGACACCTTTCCTCACCAAGATCCTGGAAGATGCGCTGACGGATCATCAGCCGCCGCTGGTGGGCGGTCGCCGCATCAAGCTGCGTTACGCGCACATGGGTGGCAGCAATCCGCCGCTGATCGTGATTCACGGCAACCAGACCGAGAGTGTGCCCAATTCCTACAAGCGCTATCTGGAAAACACGTTCCGCAAGGTGATGGATCTGGAAGGCACGCCGATCCGGATCGAATTCAAGACCGGCGACAATCCTTTTGCAGGCAAGCGTAATCTGCTGACGCCGCGCCAGATCTACAAGAAAGAGCGTCAGGTGACGCACCACAAGAAAAAAGAAAAAAAGAAGAACAAGAAGCGGTTTTGAGTTTCCGCAGATGATCGGGAGTATGGCGGTTTGCCCTGGGGCGGGCTGCGGTGACGGGGATCAGGATCGTCGGCCGCGTGTGAGGGAGTCGGCGTGCCAGAGGAGGCAGTTTCCATGCCGGAGCAGGAAGGCGTCATTCAGTATCGGCTGGATTTTACGGCCGGCCCGGCACCGGATTACGTCCATTTTGCCTTGCTCAATTACTGGCGCAGCTATCTGTTCCGGCTCGGCCTGATCGGGCAGGACCCGCAACGTTACGGCGGGCTGGGCTACGGCAATATCAGCGCCCGCCTGCAACCGGATTCCCATTCCTTCATCGTCTCTGGCACCCAGACCGGCCATCTGCCGCTGCTGTGTCGCCATCACTATGTGCGTGTGCTGGATTTTGACGTCATGCGCAATTATCTGCGGGCCACGGGCCCGGTGCGTCCTTCCTCTGAAGCCCTGACCCACGCCAGTCTTTACGCGGCCCATGCGGCAATCCAGTGCGTGATGCATGTGCATTGTCCGCTGGTCTGGCGGCAGGCGCAGACGATGGGGATTCCCAGCGTCGACGAACGCATTGGCTACGGCACACCGGCGATGGCCGGGGCCGTGCGCGCGCTGGCGCAGGCATCAGCCGGCAATGGCGTGATTGCCATGCTCGGTCACGAGGATGGCATGCTGATTTACGGTGAGGATGAAGACAGTACGGGTGCGCTGGTGTGCGAGCTGCTGCGCCAGGCCCAGGATCAGGCGCCCAGGTAGAAACGGGAGCGCACCAGCAGCCGGTTGCGGTTGTCGGTGACGTCTACTTCCCACTGCCCCTGCTGATGGCCGTGAATGGCCTTGCTGCCGAAGGTGCGCCACTGGTCACCGCCTACGTTCACCTGCACCCGGGTTACGACCTTGCCGTCGCGCTTCCATGTGTAAGTGAGGGTGTCGCCGGCGCGGCCCTTGAGTTCGACGAACTGATGCAGCGACAGCGGACTGGTCAGCGACAGGCCCGTTGTGCTCTGCAGCGGCTTGCCGGGCTCGCGGCCCCGCATCACGGTGGTGAGTACGGCGCGTTTCACAGCGGGCATGAGGATGTCGGTCTGCACCTGATGACGGTTGCCTGTGGTTTCAGGTTGAAGGGCAGTCTGGACTTTTTTGATCGCCGGTTTGGATTGTTCCAGCAGTGCCAGCTGGGTGTCGGGCTGGGTGTCAGATGCAGTTGGCGCGAGGCTGGTTGCCGTGGCGGCGATGGCGGATTTTTCTTCTGCCTGGGCAGGCACGGGTTGAGCGGAATCGCCGGCAATACTGGACTGATCCGCAGTAATTGATGACGGGTTATCAGAGCCGGTGTCATCTTGAGTTGGAATGGCGGCGGTTGGTGCCAGCTGATCAGGCGATATCGTTTCGACGGGCAGTGTGACCACTTCCATCTCGCCGTTGCCACCGGATTCCTGCATCCATCCAAACAGCAGAAAACCAATGCCGCCCAGGGCCAGCACCAGTGTGCCCAGCGCCAGTACCACCCGTCGCCACAGGATGACCTCGACGTACTCGGGGGCGGAATTCTCGATGTGGTTGAAGGTGGGGATGGTTTTCTTGTCGTTGGCCATGGTGCGTCCCTTGTCGAAGCTGTCCGCCAGCATAGCGGGAAAGGTAAGTGCTCACAATGCAGTGAGACACTTCAGGACGTTATGATTTCCGTCACGGTGCAGCGCAATTCACCCTGGCGCAGGCGGGCACGCAGACTGTCGCCGGGTTGCACCTGTTGCGCGTTCTGCACCACGTCGCCGGCGGGGGTTTGCAGGATGGAATAGCCGCGTCCGAGGGTGTTGAGCGGGCTGACGGTGTTGAGGCGCTGGGCCAGGTGGCCGATGTCGCGCCCTTCGTTGTGCAGCCGGGCCTGCATGGCCTTCTGCAGGCTGCCGGACAGGGTTTCCAGCTGGCGCCTGCAGGCCAGCAGGGCATGCACGGGGGTGTGGGACTGCAGGCGGGCGCGGGCGGTGTTGAGATGGCTCTGCTGCAATTGCAGCTGGCGCTGGATCGACTGGCGCAGGCGCAGGTCCAGTTCGTCGAGCCGCTGGGCGTGTTCCTCCAGCCGCTTGCCGGGATGTTTCAGTTGCCGCGTCAGCCATTGCAGTCGCTGGCGATAGTTGTCGATGCGGGATTGCATGAAATCGTCCAGCCACTGTTCGTAGCCGGCCAGCGCCGACAGCATTTCGTCGGCATCGGCACTGAGCAGTTCGGCTGCCGCCGATGGCGTGGGCGCGCGCAGGTCAGCGACAAAATCCGCGATGGTGAAATCGATCTGGTGGCCGACGGCGGAGACGATCGGCAGGTCGCTGGCGGCAATCGCCCGCGCCACTTTTTCATCGTTGAAGCTCCAGAGATCCTCCAGCGAACCGCCGCCGCGCCCGACGATCAGCACGTCGCATTCCTGGCGCGCGTTGGCCTTGGCGATGGCGGCGCAGATCTGGGCCGGTGCTTCGTTACCCTGCACCAGCGTGGGATAGACGATGATTTCAGTGAGCGGAAAGCGGCGCTGCAGGACGCTGAGGATGTCGTGGATCGCTGCACCGGTGGGGGAGGTGATCACGCCGATGCGACCGGGCCGCAGTGGCACCGGCCGCTTGCGGGCGTCGTCGAACAGTCCTTCCGCCTGCAATTTTGCTTTCAGCTGCTCGAATGCCCGTTGCAGCGCGCCGAGGCCCGCCTGCTCCATCTGGTCGATGATGAGCTGGTAGTCGCCGCGCGGGGTGAACAGGCTGAGGCGCCCGCGCACCAGGACCTGCGCGCCGTCCCTGGGTTTGAAATTCAGGTGCAGGTTGTTGCCGCGAAACATGGCGCAGCGCAGCTGGGCGTTGTCGTCCTTCAGCGTCAGATAAATATGACCGGAGCGGGGCTGCACCAGGTTGGAAATTTCGCCTTCCAGCCAGACGGCGGGAAACTGGTTTTCCAGCAGGTATTTCGCCGCGTTGTTCAGTTCCGAAACGGAAAAGACGTGGCGCTGGCGGTCGGAATTGGCGGCGGGGGATGAGTTGAATTCAGGCATCCGCCGATGATACCGAATGGGCGAGGGTGCCGTACACCGTGCCGTGCGCATCCATGGCCAGCCAGGGCAGGCCGAGGCTGTCGAGCCAGTCGGTGCCGGTGTCGCCGCGCAGCAGGGCGATGGTGGTGGCGCTGCCCGCCAGCAGGCAGTGGTCGGCTACCACGCTGACGCTGATCAGCCCCTGCACGGGCCAGCCGGTGAGTGGATGCAGGATATGGCCGTAGCGCTGGCCGTTGTGTTCGATGCAGCGTTCGTAGTCGCCGCTGCTGGCGATGGCGCCGCTGGCCAGATCGATCTGTGCCAGCACCTGCCCGGCAATGCGCGGATGGCGGATGCCGACCGACCAGGGGCGCCCGTCCGGATGCGGGCCGATGACGCGGATGTCGCCGCCCAGTTCGATCAGGCCGTGCTGGATGCCTTGCTGCAGTGCCACCGCCGCCGCACAGTCGGCACCGTATTCCTTCACATAGCCGCCGAAATCCAGTTCCATGCCGCGCCGGGTGAAGCTGAGTTTTGGGTTGTGCCACGTCAGTTTGCCCCAGCCGATGCGCGGCAGCAGCAGATCGATTTCTTTCTGCGACGGAATGTTGCCGGCGCGAAAATTCCACGCGCGGCGCAGCAGGCCGGAGGTGATGTCGAACAGGCCGTCACTTTGCAGCCAGGCGGTGTGGGCATAATCCAGCAGCGCGGCAGTTTCACTGTCCACTTCGATGGAACCGGCTTCCAGTGCGGCGCGGTTGATGGTGGCTGTCAGGCTGTCGTCGCGGTAGCGCGAATATTTCTGTTCCAGCCGCAGCACTTCGGCTTCGATTTTTTGCGCAGCGTCGGCGCCATGGGCGGGGGATTCGGCGTACAGGTGAATGCAGCAGGGTGAACCCATGGCGCGAAAGGCGTGCGAAAGAAAATGCGACATGGATTCATCCTGCGATCGGTATCAGAACCGGTAATCTACACCCACTGACATCAGGTTGTAATTCACCAGCCCCGGATTTTCCTGATCAACGGATTCCAGTGCCATGTCGGCGTCGCTGTCATAGCGTTCGACATTGGCCACGAGGCGGTAGGCAGCCTCTTCGTAGACAATGCCAAGGCCATAGGTGATGGCGCCGAAGGGTGACATCCGGTAATCCGACGACTGATAGCCAGTGTTGTTAATGCTGTCGCTGTCGACGTAAAAATCCGCCTGGCTTTGCGAGTAGTAGCGCAGCAGCGGCACCAGCCGCAATTGTTGCGTCAGTGACTGGTGCCAGGCGAATTCCAGAGTGTGCGACTGAATGCCCCAGTCGTCGTTGTAATAGCGGTAATCCGTGTGCAGGGCGGCTTTCAATCCGGGCATGAAATTACGTGAGCGGGCCACGACGCCGAACAGTTGGCGCTGGTCCGGGCGAATGTCGCGGGCTTTGTACGCATCCGCCAGGAAGCCATCGTGCATGCCGGCAAAAAGCCCGCCCTGCAATTGCCAGCCGGCGTTCATCACCTTTGTCATGGCCACAAATGCGTTGAGCGCGGATTTGTCCTCCGAAGTGGGGCGGTTGATGCCGGGTGTTTGCTCCGGTTCCAGTTCGTCGCTGGAGTAGCCGATGCCGCCGGAGTAAGTGGTCAGCCGATCCGCCGACTGCTGTTCCGCTTCGATGCTGCCGTTGAGGGCGGTGTAATCGTTTTCGCCGGAATAACCCAGCGTGAACGCAACGCTGCCGGCTTCCCGGTAATGGCGCACGCTGGCCGACACATCGGAGCGCTTGTCGTCGATGCTGGCGCCGGTCATGATCATTTTGGGGTCGCCCTGTGCATCGGCAGCAATGCCGTAGGCGGACGCACCGGACATGGTTTCGTACGAGCCATCCACCGTCAGCCCCAGTTGAGCGTTCAGCGGCGTCACCAGGCGGAAAGCATGATTGTCCACTTCGTAACGCTGCGGACTGCCTATCAGGATTTTATTGTCGTCGATGTCATCTTCCTGATACTGGGAATAGCGGTAGCCCAGTTCGGTTTTCACTGGCGCGGTGTCGGCGTGGGCGAGATGGGAGATGGCGGGCAGTGCCAGCGCGGCAGTGGTGAGTGCGGCCAGCGGGTTGCACTTTTTTGTTATTGTCATGGGTGAACTGCGTCCTTCAATGCGGTCTTTAACAATGCGGCCTTGAAAACGGCCGTCGGGTAAAAATTATTGTTGTTTGGCGCGCGGAATCAGTAGCAGCCGCAGCCACCGCCGCCGGTGTTCAATCCGCCGCTGGAACCTTCCTTCGACACGTTCACGTGATCGCGCATGGCGCTGTGGAGCGGGTCGGTGTCCCAGGCCATGTCGGGGCGGGCGAGATTGCCGCGCTCCCAGGGTTGCACGGGGGCGGTGGAGCAGGCGGCCAGCAGCAGAATGCAAGGCAGCAACAGCAGTTTCATGGGGGTGTCTCCTGCAGTAATTGTTCGATGGTCTTGCGGATTTCGGCGCTGTCGCCGGGGCGAAAACCGCTGTGGGTGGAATGCAGTTCGCCGTGGCGATCGATCAGGAAGGCGGTGGGCATGCCGCTGATGGCGTAAGCTTGCGGCGTGGTTTTTGCCGGATCGGTGACCACCGGGTAGGACAGATCCATGCGCTGGATAAAACGCAGCGCGTCGGCGGCGGATTCATCCAAATTGATGGCGACGACTTCAAAACCGCGCGCATGCAGATCGCGACGCAGCCGGTCCATTTCCGGCAGTGCCACGGTGCAGGGTGCGCACCAGGATGCCCAGAAATCCACGTATACCACTTTGCCCCGCAGCGCCGACAGCGAAACGGGCGCCGCGTCGTCAAGCCGGGGCAACGTGAAATCGGGTGCGGGGGCTGCCTGCAACCCGGTACTCGCACTGCAGAACAGTGTCAGCAACAGGGGCAGGTATTGTTTGAAGCGCACTATCCTCACAGCGTTTTCAGATATTCAATCACGGCACGGGTCTCCGCTTCAGTCAGCACGTCGGTGAAGGTATGGCCGGCGTTGCTGTTGCTGAATTCGTGCGTGTTGTAAATCTTGCGCTGGTCGATCTGCTTCTGGGTGCCGTAGGGCTTGCTGATGAAACCGGCCAGCCAGAAGTTGTCCTTGATGCTGTCGAGCCAGCGATAAAACAGACCTGTGCGCACGCGATCCGGACCGTTGCATTCTTCCAGCGACGAATCCTGCCGGCTGCAGTATTCGCGGTATTTCCAGCCGACGTTTTCATCCAGGTCGTAGGCGTTCAGGCTCATGTCGAAACCTTTCACCTTGCCGGCCACCGGCGAATCCTGCCGCGCCCAGATGGTGGGGCGTTCGCTGGAGCGCAATACTTGCCGCAAGGTGGGAACCGATCCGTTGTGCAGGTAGGGTGATGATGCCCATACCCCGTACAGCGGCGGCGCCAGGTAACCGAAGTCTTCTGCCCAGCCGCAGGCTCCGTCCACCGGGCGACCTTCCGGATTGATGATGGGCCATGCCATGTCATCGCGATATTCGTCCCAACCGGATTTTTCACCGGGCGGAATATAGCCGGGCATGCCGTCGGGATAGCCCCACCAGGAACTTTTGAACACGCCACGCACCTGCGCAGTGATCGACAGCGCCCGCGCCGGGTCGGTCATGATCAGATCCAGTGGCACTATGTAGCCGGCCACGCCTTCCAGCACCGGATTTTCCAAAAACGCGGGATCATTCACATAGCGTGGCGAATAGGCGCCATGACAGCCGGCACAGGAACCATTGCCCTGCGGTTGTGGCAGGTTTGCGTTGGCACCGTTGGCCCACAGGTTCTTGTTGTGGAAAATGATGGCGCCCTGTTCTGCCAGTGCAGTGTCAATTTCGCCCGGGAAGGGCGGCGAGGTCTGTGCATCCACATACGCCTGCAGATCCTGGTCATACAGTTCTGTGGCGGCGCGACGCACTGCACCGCTGCGCAACAGGTTCACCTGATCGGCCGCCGCCATGTCGATACGGGTGGAATCCACCGACACGCCGCCATCAAAGAATTTGCGTGGACGATGGCTGGTGTTCCACCAGTTCGGCATGTCCTGGTTGCCGTGATAGGAATGCGAGAACGGCAGCTTGATCGGATTCGGGCTCAGTGACAGCGTATCCACATCCCAGATCATGGTGAGAAGATCGAATGCGCCCACCGCGTTGGACGTGCCGCGCACGTTGTTGAGTCCAAACGGCAGCAGTCCGCCCACCAGTCCACCGGAAATGTCGCGCATGAAAACCATCATATCGGTGTTGGTGTTGCCCATGCCGGGGATCGGGCCCAGGCCCTCGCCGTCTTCTTCGGAACCGATCTGGCCACCGTGGCAGATGTAGCAGTTCATGCTCACTTTGCCGTTGTAGTTGCCGCTGGCATCGCGCGCCTGGATCAGGC
>JBMOPR010000626.1:0-9467 GCA_049323075.1 Pseudomonadota bacterium | reverse complement strand
TATATTGCAGCGCCAGCCGTTCCTCAATGCGCAGATCGCTGCCACCTTTTTCCGCTTTCACTTTCTGGCTGTAATCCAGCATCACTTTCGCGGCGGTGATTTCCGCTTCGCAATAGGCCACTTCATAGCAGGCCAGCTGCTTGCGATCCAGCTTGTCGCCGTTGACACGGCCGTTCACCAGGCTTTCCTGTTTCAGAAAGCTCAGGGCGGCATTCAGCGACTGCTGGGCCTGCTGGATCAGGGAACGGGCTTGTTCGATTGCTGAGGTCGTTGTTGACGACATTGTTGACGACATGGGGGTCTCCCTTGGTCGAACGGCTGAACAATCGCAAAATCATTCAGCCGCCGAGAATTGAAAATGAAAAATCAGCCGTGCGCGCGATTCGACACAATGTGCACGAACGAACGGGACCGCAGTTCATCCATGGTGATACCGGTGGCCAGCGCTTCCTGTTCGGTGATGGCGCCGCACGCTATTCCACGCAGGAAGAAGTTCAGCAGGCCCTGGCCGGTGGCCGCGTCGTCAAAGGTATTGCCCACCAGTGTGGCTTGCGCAGCCTTGTTGATGAACGCACCCAGGCGGCGCGACGCATCCGGCAGACCTTCCATAAAGAACGCATAAAT
This sequence comes from Pseudomonadota bacterium, assembly GCA_049323075.1. Taxonomy (GTDB): domain Bacteria; phylum Pseudomonadota; class Gammaproteobacteria; order Pseudomonadales; family Ketobacteraceae; genus Ch67. The sequence continues at coordinate 8,843 of JBMOPR010000626.1, read as the reverse complement.
CGCGGCATAACGGATCGGCAGCTGGCCCGGGTTCAAATCCCAGCCCTGGTAATAGGCATGGCGCAGCGAGTGGCGGATGTTGTCGTAATGCAGTTTCCAGGCAGAATGCACCACGGCGGCGTTTTCCAGAATCTGTTGCGTGGTCATCTCGCCCTTGTGCGGACCGATCGGCATCACGGTAGTGGCGCCGTCGCTGATGGTGATACCGGTGCCGGCCAGCGACACCTGCAATACATGGCGCGCGAAATCGGAAGCCGGGTGGGTGTGCGTCTGGAACGCAGCGGTGATGTTGCAGGTGGCGGTGTAGTCGTAGGTACCGAAAATCGCCGAGCGGCAACGGCCACGGGCCGCTTCCGCCAGCAGCAACACCTGGTTGGAGCCCTTGCTGTCGATGATCGCCTGGGTGGTCTCGATCATGATTTCCAGTTTCAGCGAATTTTTCGCGTAGCCGCACTTGGCTTCGATAATGTCCAGCAGGTCCGCCAGTGCCGTCACCTGTTCCGGGTGGGTCACTTTCGGCAGTGTGATCACGAAGTTGTCCGGCAGCGCGCCTTTGGTCAGTTCCGCCAGACGGGTCAGGAACAGGTCCAGGGTGCGCACGGAACGCTTGCGGCATTCTTCGGTGAAAGTCTTGATGCGGATGCCGATAAAGGGCGGCAGGTTTTTCTCCTCCATACCTTTGGCGACTTCTTCCGCGCAACGCACAGCGTCGGCATCTTCTTCTGCGTCGGGGCGGTTGCCGTAGCCGTCTTCAAAATCGATGCGGCTGTCTTCCACCGGCTCGCTCTGCAGCTTTTTCACCACGCGCGCGTATACGGTGTGGGCGGTCCAGGCGGCGGGGTTCGAATTTTTCAGGCCAGCGGGGTCGGCTTCGATGGCGGCGGCCAGCGTTTTGATTTCAAAGGACGTGGAGGGCAGGGATTCCGCACCGGGAAAGCCCAGCACGCGGGCCAGGGTGCAAAAATCCGGGGCGTAGGTTTCCAGTGCTTTCAGGGCCAGGCTGCCGAGTTTTTGCGCACCGCCGGCTTTGAACAGGTTGGCGCCGCCATAAACAGTGTGTACCTGCTGACGGGCCGAGGAATCGCCCGGGTAAACGCTGCTGTGTTTGCGGTTGGAATCCGCCAGCCGGGACAGGATGGATTGGGTGTCGGCATCGGTCAGTGTCAGCTTCATGGTGTGCCCAGGTCCTTAAATACTATCGGATGAAAAGTGGCAAACGGCATCGAAATGCCGCCTGATTCAAAGGGATGGCGCTGCGAAAACAGTGGTTGCGAGAAGGCTGACTATTTTAGCGGCGCCCTTGATTGATGAATAGATTATAGTGTGGACGGCCAGTCACATGTTCGCAATGGTCGTCCACGCCGGCATCAGTCGCTCCGCCGCGCCCGCTGTTTCAGATTTTCTGCAAGCACATGTTGTGCCTGCAGGTGATCGTCCAGATCGGCGCACTTGCGTTGCCAGGCAGTCACTGCCTTTTCGTGGGGGATCAGCAGGAACTTGTTGTTTACCACTGCAGTAAAAATGCGGTCGGCTATGTCGGCGGCGGACAGGTCGGTCGAGTTGTCCACCAGTTTGTTGAGGGTCTGCTGGGTGCTCAGGTCGGGCGAGCGCAGGGATTCCCCCAGATTGGTGCGGAAGAAGGAAGGGCACACGCAGGTGACGCCGATGCCAAACGGGTGCAGTTCCGGCGCCAGGGTTTCCGACAGCGAAACGACCGCCGCTTTGGCGACGTTATAGTTGCTCATTCCCGGCGGGTTCAGCAGCCCGGCCATCGACGCGATGTTCACGATATGGCCGTGGCCCTGTTCCTTCATCGCCGGTACAAAGGCATGGCAGCCGCGCAGCACGCCGTTGAAGTTGATGTTCATCATCCAGTGCCAGTCTTCCAGCGTCAGCCAGTCGAAGGGGCCGCCGCCCGCCACGCCGGCGTTGTTGATCAGCACATCCGTTCCGCCCCAGCGTTCTTTCATGGTGGTCGCTGCCGCCAGCAGATCCTGGTCCCGGCTGACGTCACAGTGGTAGAAAAAGGCGTCCTGGCCCAACGCCTTGATTTCGTCCACCACCGCGTTGGCGCGGGCTTCGTGAATGTCGGCCACGCAGATGCGGTAGCCGGCACGGGCAAAGCGCAAGGCCAGTTCCCGGCCCAGGCCGCTGGCGGCACCGGTGATGAAGGCCCGCTTGTGGGATTCGTGGGAGCTGCTCTTGAGGGACATGGGTTCCTTCCTCTCCATATGCAATGATGTGATGGCCGGGCAGCGGGCAGGCAGGCGACTTGAACTGCCATTAACGCTTTGTTAGCGTTGTGGTTTCCACTAGGGAAAGGCACTCGATGCTCCGCGCAATCAAGGTTTTACTTTGTACTGTTTTTCTGGGCTCTCTGGCAACCGTTACAACGGCCAATACCCTGGAGCGCATCTTCACCCAGGCCAATGTGGTTGACGAGCGCAGCGAGCAGAACGTTCACTATCTGCTGCCCCTGGGCCGGGTGAAGGAGGATCGCAAGGCCGGGCGGGCGGTGCCGTCTCACTTCGAACGCCTGCAGGGCAACCTGGTTGCGGTGACCTGGAAGCTGGAAGGTGCACTGTCCTTGCTGGATGCACGTCAGCTGATTCTGGCATTTCTGGAACGGCAAAAGGCCGATCTGATGTTCGAGTGCGAAGCCCGCGACTGTGGCGAGAGTGCGCTGTGGGCCAACGGCGTATTTGGCCAGCCCCTGCTGTTCGGTTCCGATCGCGCCCAGTTCATGTGGGTGATCCGTTCCCGCGAAGCGTCCCGTTACCATGTGCTGTATCTGGTGGAACGCCCCAACCGCCGGCTTTATTTCCACGAAGAAACCCTTACGGTGCCCGCTGGTGAGGTGAGCGCCGCCGCCGCACAAACCGCCCTGAAAGCAAGGGGGCGGGTGATGGTCGGCCGGGTGCCGGTACTGGAAGGCAAAGCCAATTTCGCCGACATAGTCACCCGGGTGGTCCAGTGGAAGGAGACCGTTTCCTTGCCGCCGGTGCTGGTGATCCATCGTCACGGTGAAACGGTTGCCATGACGGGAATGCAGCATCAGCTGATGGAGGCCCTGACAGGCGCCGGCGTTCAGGCCCAGGTGGAAGACGTGGGGCCGCTGGCACCGGACGTGGATGCGCCGGGGCTGATCTGGGTGGAGTGGGTCAACACCGCCTGGTATCCGGGTCAGGATTGAGTCTGTACAATCGCCGTTTTCCCATAGATGGATGAAGCCCGCATGGTGACCCCGATCGAAACCGCCGACGACCTGATCAACCTTGACGAAGCCATCGACGAACTGCAGACCATTCGCGATTTCATCCGCTGGGCCGTTTCGCAGTTCCATGCCCAGGGCGTCACCCTCGGCCATGGTTACGACGATCCCTGGGACGAAGCGGTTGCCATCATCCTGCATGCCCTGCATCTGCCCTGGGATATCGACAACCGGATTCAGGATGCGCGCCTGCTCACCAGTGAAAAACAGCGCATTGCTCACCAGATCAACCGCCGTGTAGTGGACCGCATTCCCACTGCCTATCTCACCGGCACCGGCTGGTTCGCCGGCATTCCGTTCAAGGTGGATCAGCGCGTGCTGATTCCCCGTTCACCTATCGCCGAGCTGATCGAACAGCATTTCGAACCCTGGATCGATGGTGATAATGTCAGCAGCATCCTCGACCTGTGCACCGGCAGCGGCTGCATCGGCATCGCCTGCGCCCGCTATTTCCCCGAGGCGCTGGTGGACTGTGTGGATCTGAGCGAAGACGCGCTGGACGTGGCAGAGCAGAACGTGCAGGCCCTCGGGGTCGAGAACCAGGTCAACCTGATCTATTCCGACCTGTTCGAGGCCCTGGACGGTCGCACCTATGACGTCATCGTCTCCAATCCGCCCTATGTGGACCAGCGCGACATGGACGCACTGCCGGACGAATTCCACCACGAGCCGCGCATGGGTCTGGAAGCGGGGATCGATGGTCTGGATATCGTGCGCCGCATGTTGCCGGAGCTGTCGCGCCATCTGAATCCGGGCGGCATCGCGGTGATCGAGGTGGGTAACTCCTGGCCCGCGCTGGAGGAAGCCTACCCGGACGTGCCGTTCACCTGGATCGAGTTCGAGCGGGGCGGTCACGGCGTCTTCATCCTGACCAAGGAGGAGATCGATCACCACCAGGCGGATTTCGTTCTGTGAATTTCAGCATTAAGAAAACCCGCTAATCTGTTGATATAAAATTAAAAGTGAGCGCCAGCAAAGCGTTTCGCACTGGCGGCCCCCGCCGGTTATAATGGCGCCCCGTTTTTCGCTTCCGATGACCGCAACCCGCAGACCGATCCAGCAGGAACCCTATGTCCGGTAATTCGTTTGGCAAGCTTTTCACTGTCACCACCTTTGGCGAGAGCCACGGCCTGGCACTGGGCTGCATCGTCGACGGTTGCCCGCCGGGGCTGGAACTGAGCGAAGCCGACCTGCAAACCGATCTGGATCGCCGCAAGCCCGGTACCTCGAAATACACCACCCAGCGCCGGGAAGACGACCAGGTGAAAATCCTGTCCGGCGTGTTCGAAGGCAAAACCACCGGCTGCAGCATCGGTCTGCTGATCGAGAACACCGACCAGAAGTCGAAGGACTATTCCGAGATCAAGGACAAGTTCCGCCCGGCCCACGCCGACTACACCTACCAGCAGAAATACGGCGCCCGTGATTATCGCGGCGGCGGTCGTTCCTCCGCGCGCGAGACCGCCATGCGGGTAGCAGCCGGTGCCATCGCCAAGAAATACCTGAAGCAGCGTTACGGCATCGAAGTGCGCGGCTATGTGTCGCAGATCGGTGACATCAAACCGCAGAAATTCGATTGGGCGGCGGTGGAGCAGAATCCATTTTTCTGCCCCGACCCGGATGTGGTGCCGCAATTGGAGCAGCTGATCGACGATCTGCGACGCGATGGCAGTTCCATCGGCGCCAAAGTCACGGTTGTAGCCACCGGTGTGATGCCCGGTCTGGGCGAACCCGTTTTCGACCGGCTGGATGCGGAACTGGCCCATGCCCTGATGAGCATCAACGCGGTGAAGGGTGTGGAAATCGGCGCCGGTTTCGATTGCGTCACCCAGCGGGGCGAGCAGCACCGGGACGAACTCACCCCGCAAGGTTTTCTCAGCAATAACGCCGGTGGCATTCTGGGTGGTATTTCTTCCGGGCAGGATATTGTTGCGCACATTGCACTGAAGCCCACGTCCAGCATCCGCATTCCCGGCAAGAGTATCGACGTGCACGGCAATCCGGTGGAAGTGGTTACCACTGGCCGCCACGACCCCTGTGTTGGCGTGCGTGCCACGCCCATCGCCGAGGCCATGATGGCGCTGGTGCTGATGGACCATGTGCTGCGCCATCGCGGCCAGAATGCGGACGTGAGCAGCGGCACCCCGGTGATCGCGGCTCTGGCGCCGCAAGCGCAGGAATGAACTTGCACGCCGGAAACCGTTGCCGGGGACGCAACTGACTGTGTCCGCTGGCGAACCTGTCCTTCCAGTGACGATCTCCCCGCAGCAGGTGCCTTACTGGCGCCTGTCGTCGTTCTATTTCTTTTATTTCACCGTTGTGGGCGCCCTGGTGCCGTTCTGGAGTCTGTACCTCCATCACCTGGGGTTTACCGTACTGGAGATTGGCACGCTGACCGCAATCCAGGTCAGCACGCGGCTGGTGGCACCGAATCTGTGGGGCTGGATCGGCGATCGCACCAACCGGCGCATGTTCATCATCCGGCTGGGCGCGCTGCTCACGGTGCTGGTCTACGCCGGCGTGTTCTTGAAGCCGGGTTTCTGGGGCATCGCGCTGGTAATGGCGGGCTTCAACTTTTTCTGGAATGCGATCCTGCCGCAGTTTGAAGTCATCACGCTGCAACATTTGCGCAACGATGCGCAGCGCTACAGCCGGATTCGCCTGTGGGGTTCCATTGGATTCATTGTGTCCGTGGTGGGGTTGGGCTGGTATTTCGAAAACCACCCGCTGGAGCAGTTGCCGGTGCTGGTGACCACGCTGATGGGCCTGATTGTGCTGGCGGCACTGCTGGTGTCGCAGCCGCAGATGGCGCGCCGGACTGGCGGTGGCTTCCTGCATTTTGTACAGCAGCTGCGCAACGGCACTGTCTTCATGTTCTTTCTGCTGTGTTTTCTGATGCAGGTTTCCCACGGCCCGTATTACACATTCTTTTCGATTTTCCTGCAGGATGAGGGTTACAGCAAAACCCTGATCGGTGGATTGTGGGCAGTGGGTGTGGTGGCGGAAATCGGCATATTTCTGGTGATGCACCAGATTATTGGCCACGTGAATGCCCGTACCCTGGCCATTGGCTGCCTGCTGGCGGGGTCGCTGCGCTGGTGGTTGACCGGCTATTTTCCCGACAACACAGTCGTCATCGTACTGGCGCAACTGGGCCATGCGGCCACTTTCGGTATCTTCCATGCACTGGCCATCCACCTGATCCACCGCTTCTTTACCAATGAGGCATCGGGGCAGGGGCAGGCGTTCTACAGCGCGTTCTGTTATGGTGCAGGCAATGCGGCCGGTGCCTATTTTTCCGGCCGGATCGTCGACGCGTACGGCGGTCCGGTTGCGTACTATGGTGCCTCTGTCCTGTTGCTGTTCGCGGCGGTGCTGGCATACTTTCTGTTTTCGCGGGTCAGGCAGGCCCAAGGGTGAGCAATGGCTACGATGGTTACGTTGGACCAGGAACAACTCAAGCAGGATCTGATCGACACCGGACGCTGGATCGATGGCAATCGCTGGTGCCCGGCTACCAGCGGCAACCTGTCCGCCTGGATTGATGCAGAACAGTTTCTGATTACGGTGTCCGGCAAGGGCAAGGGCGAGCTGACGCCCGATGACCTGATGACCGTGGACGCCGGTGGCAATCCCGTGAATACGCCGAAGCGCCCCTCCGCCGAAACCCTGCTGCATTCCCTGATTTACCGCCGCTTTCCCCAGGCGCGATATGTGTTTCACACCCATTCCATTTACGGCACTTTGCTCAGTCGCGTGATCTGGAGCGGCGAGATCGTGTTCCGTAATTACGAACTGCAGAAAGCCTTCGCCGGTATCGACACTCACGAAGTGGCATTGAAAGTGCCTGTCTTTGGCAACAGCCAGGACATGGTGGCGCTGGCCCAGCAGATCGATACCCATCTGGATTCGGTGCAATCCTGCCAGGCCTTCATTCTGGCAGGGCACGGTCTTTACACCTGGGGCAGTACAGTGAAGGAAACCCGCCGTCATATCGAGGCGCTGGAATTCCTGCTGGAATGCGAATACAAGAGCATGCTTTTGCTGAAATAAATGAGAGACATGCAGACAGGGCCTGAAGTCCTGTCCGCACAGATATTCAAGAGGAGCGCAACAATAATGAGCACGTTATACATCTACAGCGACAAGGATGCCGGCGAGCCGCTGGTGGAAACCGGCGACCAGAAAGAAATCGCGCGCCTGCTGCAGGCCGAGGGCGTGCGCTTCGAACAGTGGGAAGCCGGTGCGAAAATCACCGCCGACTCCACCAGCGAAGACATCCTGGATGCCTATGCCGATGCCATCGACCGGCTGATGACCGAAGGTGGCTACAAATCGGTGGACGTCATCAACATGTCGCCCGGCCATCCTGACAAGGTCGCACTGCGGCAGAAATTCCTCGACGAACACCAGCACAGCGAAGACGAAGTACGTTTCTTCGTGAAGGGCGACGGCATTTTCTATCTGCACCTGAATGAACGCGTTCTGGCCCTGCAATGCTGCGCCGGCGACCTGATCAGCGTGCCAGCCGACACCAAACACTGGTTCGACATGGGCGATACCCCCAATTTCACCGCCATCCGCATTTTCACCAATCCGGAAGGCTGGGTAGCCAAATTCACCGGCGACAAGATTGCCAGCGAATTTCCGCGTTACGAAGTGTTGGCCCGGTGAGTTTTTCCGTGATCAAAGCTGTTGTCACTGATATTGAAGGCACTACCACCAGCATTTCCTTCGTGGCCGATGTGCTGTTTCCCTACGCCCGGGAACGCATCGCGCAATTTGTCATCGAGCATGCCCGCGATCCGTATGTGGCGGCGGAAATCGACGCAGTGCGCAAACAGATCAATGAACCGGACGCGTCACTGGAGCGGGTAGGGCAGGTGCTGGTGAGCTGGATCGACCAGGATCTGAAAATCACACCGCTGAAAACCCTGCAGGGCATTATCTGGCGCGTTGGTTATGAAGACGGCAGCCTGAAGGGGCACCTGTACCCGGAAGTGGCGCAGTGTCTGCGTGCATGGAAGGCCGCCGGTGTGCAGTTGAGTGTGTATTCCTCCGGCTCGGAAGCGGCGCAGAAACTGCTGTTCGGTTACAGCGAAGCGGGCGACCTCACACCGCTGTTCGATCACTTCTTCGATACCCGCATCGGCGGCAAACGCGAAGCGGCGTCCTACGAACATATCAAGCAAGCCCTGCATCTGCCCGGCGAGCAGATCCTGTTTCTGTCGGATATCGTGCAGGAACTGGATGCCGCTGCCGCCGCCGGCGTGAAAACCATTGCGCTGGATCGCCAGTGCATCGGCGAGGGATTCGGCGCCCATCCAGTCGTGAACAATTTCGATCAGATCGATCTGGGATCGGTGCGTTGACGCAGCCGCCGACTCCCCAATCGCCAGCGCAGCAACCATCGCTGAAGCCAGCGCTGCCGAAACATCGGCTATTTGTTTACGGCACCCTGCAACTGCCGGAACGCGTACACGAGATCATTGGCCGGACCCTGGAAGGAACTCCCGCGCATCTGGATGGCTATCGCTGCGGTCTGGTGGCGCGGGCGGATTTTCCGGGCATC
>JBMOPR010000625.1:0-9547 GCA_049323075.1 Pseudomonadota bacterium | reverse complement strand
AATGCAAGGAACAAGAGTGAACTGCCCGGGACGCCCCACAAAAGCAAAGAATCCGGAAGCAACAGGACCACGAGCAGGGGAAGGGCCGCACCCACCGCGAATGTACCGGCCGACGCAAACGCAGCCTGAATCGGACGAGCCGTCGAGACGTCTGAAATGCCAAGCTCATCGCGTGCATGTGCTCCCAGCGCATCGTGCTTCATCAGTTGACTTGCTACCGTGGCAGCGAGAGCCGGATCTAACCCGCGCCTGACGTAAATCTCTGCAAGCTCCGCATGTTCTTGTTCGGGTGCGCCAGCCAGCTCTCCACGCTCTCTGGCAAGATCGGCCCGCTCTGTATCAGCTTGAGAGCTGACTGACACGTACTCCCCCGCCGCCATCGACATGGCGCCTGCGACGAGACCGGCAACGCCTGCGACCAACAAAGCCTTGGAGTCCGCTCCTGCTGCGGCCACACCCAGGACCAGACTGGCAGTGGATACAATCCCGTCGTTTGCACCAAGAACCGCAGCACGAAGCCATCCAATCCGTTCTGTTCTATGCCTTTCAGCATGCCTCATACGAACTTCCAGATAAAAAGGTGAGAAAACACGCCAAACAATCAACTGAACTTCCACCCACATCCGCCTATCCAACTCCAGCCAGCCCACCGCTCACCAAATTCCAGAACCAGCAGCCGCAACCCCCAGTCAGATTCAGGCACCTCAATACGCACCCCAATATATCTAACCTCCCCGCCACTCCGACAACACTATTTTCATTCCCGGGTAACGCCCCCGGGGCCATCCGGGCCACGCCTTCACACATCAAAACCATCACTCTGCTGCCCAAAGCCGCGTCCAGACTGCCCCGCACGGCGCCCTGCACCACCAATCCCCCAACATTCCTCGCCTGCCCCGTTGAAATATCCACCAATACCCCGATATAAAAGAAAATTTATCCCACCCATTCCAGCGGACCCCCTTTTCATGCCCGATACACTGAACGACGAGACGGAAATCTTTGAACAGGTTGAAGATGTGCAGCAGAACGCACTGGCCCTGCCGGACAGCGCCCTGCCGGACCGTCTGTACATCATTCCCATCTCGAACAAGCCCTATTTCCCCGCCCAGGTGCAGCCGATCATCGTCGACGAAGATCCCTGGCTCTCCACCATAGAACGGGTGGCCAAGACCCACCACAAGTGCATTGCCCTGTGCTGGGCGCCGGAGCCGGCCGACCACCTGCTGCTGGCAGACCGCTTTGCCCGCATGGGTTGCGTGGTGCGGATTCACAACGTGGTACGGGGTGAAGGCAAGATCCAGTTCATTGCCCAGGGCATTCGACGGGTGTGGGTGCACCAGTGGCTGCACCGCCAGCCGCCACTGCTGGCCAGCGTCACCTACCCGTCACCCCGCCAGGAGGACGCGCAGGAAATCAAGGCTTACGCCATCGCGATCATCGATTCCATCAAGGAGCTGGTGTCGATCAACCCGCTCTACTCCGAGGAACTGCGCAACTATCTCGACCGCTTCAGCCCCAACGAACCGTCGCCGCTGACGGATTTTGCCGCCGGCCTCACCACTGCCGACGCCAGCGACCTGCAGGACGTGCTGGACGCAGTCCCGTTGCTCAAACGCATGGAAAAGGTATTGCTGCTGCTGAAGAAAGAGCTGGAAGTGGCACGCCTGCACATGCAGATCAACCGTCAGGTGAATGCGAAACTGGAGGACCATCAGCGCAATTTCTTTCTGCGGGAGCAGTTAAAGGTCATTCAGAAAGAGCTGGGCATTTCCAAGGACGACAAGGAAAGCGACGCTGACGAATTCCGCAAGCGGCTGGAGCGCTGCAAGGTGCCGGTGGTAGTGCAGAAGAAGATCGACGACGAACTGCACAAGCTGTCGATGCTGGAAACCGGCTCGCCGGAATATGCGGTGACGCGCAATTACCTGGACTGGGCATCGTCGGTGCCCTGGGGCGTGTATTCCGAGGACAAGCTGGATATCACCGCTGCCCGCAAGGTGCTGGACCAGGGCCACGACGGCCTGGACGACGTCAAGGACCGCATCATCGAGTTCCTCGCCGTCGGCGCATACAAGGGCGAGATCAGCGGTTCGATCCTGCTGCTGGTGGGCCCGCCCGGTGTGGGCAAAACCTCCATCGGCAAGTCCATCGCCCAGGCACTGGGGCGGCCCTTCTACCGCTTCAGCCTGGGCGGCATGCGCGACGAGGCCGAGATCAAGGGCCACCGCCGTACCTATATCGGCGCCATGCCCGGCAAGCTGGTGCAGGCACTGAAGGAGGTGGAAGTGTCGAACCCGGTGATCATGCTGGATGAGATCGACAAGATCGGCGCGTCCTACCAGGGTGACCCCGCCTCGGCCCTGCTGGAAGTGCTGGACCCGGAGCAGAACCGTGAATTCCTGGATCATTACCTGGACCTGCGGCTGGACCTGTCGAAGGTGCTGTTCGTCTGCACGGCGAACCAGCTCGACACCATTCCCGGCCCGCTGCTGGACCGGATGGACATGATCCGGCTGTCCGGCTACATCACCGAGGAGAAACTGGCCATTGCCCGCAATCACCTGTGGCCGAAGTCACTGGAGCGGGCGGGCGTGAAGAAATCCCTGCTGAAGATTTCCAACCCGGCCCTGCGCGCCATCATCGAGGGTTATGCCCGCGAATCCGGCGTGCGCAATCTGGAGAAAAACCTCAACAAGATTGTGCGCAAGGCGGTGGTGCAGTTGCTGGAGAAACCGAAAACGCCCATCAGCGTGACGCCCGACAACCTAGAGAAATTCCTCGGCGCCCCCATTTTCCGCGATGAAAAAACCATTCGCGGCGTAGGGGTTGTGACGGGACTGGCCTGGACGTCGCTGGGCGGCGCCACTCTGCCCATCGAGGCCACGGCGGTGCACCATCGCCAGGCCGGCATCAAGCTGACCGGGCAACTGGGTGACGTGATGAAGGAATCCGCCGAGATCGCCTACAGTTATGCCGCATCGCACATCCAGCAGTATGGCGGTGATCCCGCGTTCTTCGACAAAGCAGCCATCCACGTCCACGTGCCCGAGGGTGCCACGCCCAAGGACGGCCCCAGCGCCGGTGTCACCATGACCACCGCACTGATTTCGCTGGCCCGCAACCGGAGCCTGCCCCGCCCACTGGCAATGACGGGCGAGATTACCCTGACGGGGCAGGTGCTGCCTGTTGGAGGTATCCGCGAGAAGGTGATTGCGGCCCGGCGCCAGAAAATCCGCGAGCTGATTCTGCCCGAAGCCAACCGGCGCGATTACGATGAATTGCCCGATTACATCCGCAAGGGCATCACCGTGCATTTTGCCGACCACTACCAGGACGTCTACCGCGCGGTGTTTGCACCCTCGTCTTTGTAAAAAGGAGATACATTTCCGCGCATTGTAGTGATCGACAGCCCCCCCTGTCGGTCACTATGATTTCGGCGACCTGAAATGCAATCGGTGGGAGTCCTTTTATGGCCAAGCTTTACGAACTGCTTGCAAACAATGTTGCCTGGGCAGACCGGGTGAAAGCAGACGATCCGCACTTCTTTGAACGCCTGTCGAAAACCCAGGCCCCGGAATATCTGTGGATCGGCTGCGCAGACAGCCGCGTGCCCGCCAACGAGATCATCGGCCTGCTGCCCGGCGAGGTGTTCGTGCACCGCAATATCGCCAACCTGGTGGTGCACACGGATTTCAACTGCATGTCGGTGCTGGAATATGCGGTGGAAGTACTGAAGGTGAAACACGTACTGGTGGTAGGGCATTATGGCTGCGGCGGTATCCGTGCCGCGCTGGACGGCACCCATCACGGCCTGATCGACAACTGGCTCTACAACATCAAGAACCTGTACTACCGCAACAAGTACCGCATGGATTCCATCGACCGCGAGGAAGACCGCCTGAATTTCCTGTGTGAATTGAATGTCATGCAGCAGGTGAAGAACGTGGCGCACACCCATGTAGTGCAGCGGGCCTGGGAACGGGGCCAGCCCCTGAACATCCACGGCTGGATTTACAGCCTGCGGGACGGACTGGCCAAGGATCTGGGCGTCAGCATCCAGTCCCCCGAGGAACTGGCAGACGAGTTCCGCGTCGTGAACGGACTGAGAGACGGTTAATCCGGTTTGGAAAAGAACGCCTGCAGCTGGTCCACTGACATGGGCCGGCCGGTCAGGTATCCCTGCATTTCATGGCAACCGCAGGATTGCAGAAATGCTTTCTGTGGTTCGCGCTCCACCCCTTCCGCTACCACGTTCAGTTGCAGGTTGCCGGCCAGATCGACGATCGCGGCCACCAGCAGGGTACTGCGGGGCTCCGCCGGCACCTGTTCCAGAAACTGCCGGTCCAGCTTGATGGTGTCGATCGGCAGCTGGTTGAGATAACTCAGCGAGGAATAGCCGGTACCGAAATCGTCCAGCGCCACGCGCACCCCTACTGCCCGCAATTCAGTCAGAATGCGCACGGCCGATTCGGGCCGCTCAATGAAGAGGCTTTCCGTCACCTCCACTTCAATACCGGCCGGATCGATTTGCAGTTGCTGCAGTTTCTGCAGCAGGTAATCCTTCACGCTGTCGCTGGCGAAACTGCTTGAGGATACATTCAGCGACAGCACGCAGCCCGGCGCCCACTGCCGCAGCCGGGGCAGATCCGCCAGCGCCTTGTCGATCACCCACTGGGTAAAGCGGTCCATCAGGCCCAGCGCTTCCAGAACAGGAATGAAATCACCGGGCGTGAGCTGAACGTCGTCACGCCGGGGCCAGCGCGCCAGCGCTTCGAACCCCACCACCCCATTGCCCTGGCTGCTCATGCGCGGCTGGTAATGCATAAAAAAATCGCCACTGTCCACGGCCTGCTGGGCCAGCCGCTCGATCAGGGTCTGGCGAGTGAGGGATTCCATCAACCGCTGGTTGAAGGAACAGTAGGTATGCTTGCCGATGGTCTTGGCCTGATACAGGGCGCGGTCGGCGCTGGAAAGTATTTCGTCCGGTGAACCGTATTCGGCCGAAAATCCGCACAGGCCGATGGACAGCGAGCACTGCACCGGCCCCGACCGCAGCTGCACCGGCTTTTCCATTGAATAAAGCAGCTTTTGCGCCACGCGGTGCGCTTCAGGTGCGCCAATGTTTTCCAGCAGGATCACGAATTCATCGCCACCAAAACGTGCGACCGTATCGGCGCTGCGCACTACCAGGCTCATGCGTTCCGCCACCACTTTCAGCAGTTCGTCGCCGGTGGCGTGGCCCAGTTCGTCATTGATCTGCTTGAAGCCATCCACGTCGATATACAACAGGGCACCGGTTCTGTTCTGGCGTCGGGCATTTTCATAGGCATGCTGCAGCCGGTCCATGAACAGGCGCCGGTTGCACAGGCCGGTGAGCGTGTCGTAGTGGGCCAGGTATTCCAGTTGTTGCAGACGCTGGAAATCACGGTGGGCGTAACGAATGGAACGGTCGAGTATGGCGGTATTGACGATGCGCTTGGGCAGATAATCGGCGATACCTTTATTCAGCGCCAGCTGATCGATTTCCGCATCGTCATGGCCGGTCAGCAGGATTACCGGTAACTGGCAGCCGGATTTCTGCATGCGCTGCAGCAGGTCAAAGGCCGTCTGGTGACCCAGGTAAAAATCCAGCAGCACAATGTCCGGCTGATGCTGCAGCTGCTCGACCGCCTGATCCACATTGCGCGCTTCCAGCACGTCGTGACTGCGGCCCGACTGCTTGAGCAGACGCTTCAGGAAATACAGATCCTCGTCATCGTCATCCACCAGCAACAGTTTCAGATTCTGATCCGGGGTCTTCACCGCGGATGCCCGCAACTGTGTTTGCATCTCTCACTCTGCTGATTTTGATGGCAGGGCTGCAACACCCAGCCAGTAGGAGCTGATCTGCGCCACCACCTCGGTCAAACCGTCGAAACCGAAAGGTTTGCTGATGTAGGAGTTGGCACCCATGCTGTAGGACGTGAGCACGTCCTCTTCGGCCTTTGAGGTAGTGAAAATGACTGCCGGAATCCGGCGCCAGCGCTCGTTCATCTTGACCCGGCGCAAGGTTTCCATTCCACCCACACCCGGCATGTTGAGATCAAGCAGAATCAGACCGGGATAAGCCTGACTCCCTCTGTCGCACCGGCCCAGGAAATCCAGCGCCTCTTCGCCTGAAAAAACTGAAAACAACGGATTTGCCACGTTGTTCTTTTTGAAAGCGCGCCTGATGAACTGCACGTCTTCCAAGTCGTCGTCCACAATCAGAATCGCAGCCAGCGCTGCCGCCTCCGATGGTGCTGTCATGCCTGTCATAACCCATCCTGTCCCGGCCCATGAGCTAAGAGCGCGGTTGAAACCAGTATTGGTCAAACCTTGACCATACACAACCGAACCCACGTTATCTGTGCAAAATTCACAAACCGGCATCATTGATTCCTTGATTTATTTGACTCTACCCCTTTTCAGCCAGATGCAAAACTCGGCGCCCGCATCCACCTGGCCGGATGCAACGATGAAACCCTCGTGCCGTTCGACAATCTTGCGGCAGATCGCCAACCCCATGCCGGTGCCCTGATATTTGTCGCGCCCATGCAACCGCTTGAAAACATCGAAAATAAGTTCGCTGTACTGATTGTCGAATCCGATTCCGTTGTCACGCACCAGAATTGCAACATAGTGCGGATCCGCATTGGGCGCCGGCCGGTTATTCGATTCTATTCTGATAACCGGAGCAACATTGTCGCGATGATATTTAAGACTGTTGGATATAAGGTTCTGGAACAGCTGCCGCAACTGGTTGCGATCACCCATCACGGCAGGCAACCCACTGCAAATCACCTTGGCGCCGGATTCACTGATGCTGAGAGACAGATCCTCCACCACGTCGGCAATCACATCCATCATCGAAACCTCTTCGAACGGCTGCGCCCGGGTGGTGATGCGGGAGTAATTCAGCAGGCTGTCGAGCAGTCGTTCCATACGCTGCACGGCACCCGACATGGATTTCAGGACCGTGCGGCCATCCTCGTCGATGATATTGCCGTAATCCTCCTGCATGATTTCGGCATAATTCATCACCTTGCGCAGCGGCTCGCGCAGATCGTGCGAGGCGATAAATGCAAACTGTTCGAGCTCCTTTACCGAGCGCGCCAGATTCATGTTCTGGCGCACGATGGTGGTCTGCGCCGCCTTGAGTTCGCGAATGTCGATCACGCCGACGATGATCATGGGAGATGCGCCGGTGGACAAAAAGGTCAACCCGATTTCCAGCGGAACTTCAGCGCCGCTACGGGTAACGCCATGAATGTCGCGCCCCTCGCCCATGCGTCGGCTGCGCCGCTCCCTGACGAAACTGGATCGCAGTTGTGGATGCTTGTCGCGAATGCTGGAAGGAATCAGCTTTTCCACCGACAGTCCGGCCAGTTCATCCTTCTCGTATTCAAAAATCTGCCGCGCAGCGGGATTGGCAAAGCGGACACAGCCCTGTTCATCGATGGCGAGAATGCCAGAGGGCGCCGCTTCCAGAATGTCCTGCAGATAGGTGGAGTACTGAAACACACGTGCATGAAGGTAGGCGGCGAAGGCCAGCAGCAACAGCATGGAGACCATGAAAAAGACAGCCACCGCCAGGTGCAGGCCCAGCAGGAGCAGCAGGAAAGCCAACCCGCCACACACGCCCGACGCCACCAGCGCGACCAGCACGGAGTGACGGGTGTAATGCCGGGAGAAGGGTTGCACCATCCTGGAAATTCCCTACTAATCCTACGCGTTTGGCAACGCGAACCATTCCTTCGTCAGTAAAAGTAGGCAACAAAGACGCGCCACGCAAATGTCGTGGCGCACGCGGCAGAACAACGAGCAGAAGACGGCGCTATTGCAGCAGTGGTGACGTGGCGGCTTCCAGTGCGACACCCTCAATGGCGGCCGCTGCCGTCAGCAGGCGCAGATACTGGCTGAGTGCCGTGTAAAACACCTTCTGCTCAAGATAGCGGCGCACCTGGTCGCGGACATTTTCGTACGGCAGGCGTTCGCCTGGAATTTTGCGTTCCACCTGCACAACGTGATAGCCGTAGCGGGTCTCCACCGGTTGCGTCATCAGGCCGGGTTGCGCCGCAAATACCTGCCGTTCAAATTCCGGCACAGTGGAACCCTTGCTGAGCTGACCGAGGGAACCGCCCTGCTCCCGTGACGGACACACGGAATGATCCCGTGCCAGTTCGTCGAACGTGGCAATATTCCGTTGCAGCGTGGCGATGAGCGCCCGAGCCTTCTCCAGCGCCTGCTGGCGCGCATCCGCATCATCGGGTGCAGCGGGCAGCAGGATATGTCGCACTTCGAGCAGTGTGGGACTGAGAAAGCGCTGCGGATTGGACGCATAATATTGACGACATTCCTGCTCGCCGGCTTGCGGCAGATTCAATGCCTGTGCCAACAGCTGGTCGATCATGTCATCCGGTTCGCCGTCGCACCCTTGCCGGCTGGCTTCCTGCAATAACAATTCCCGCACGGCCAACGCGGAACTGGCGGCCTGACGGGCCTGTTCGACCGTGGCGGCGGGATGATACTGCATCTCCGCCGCGATGGCCTGCTCACTGATTTCCACACCATTGATACGAACAACCGGGAGCGTTTGTGCATGCATGACATTCACCTCGACAATCAGCCCTGGGCCGCTTTCTGGCGGACGATCTGATAACGGCGACCCAGATACCACACGGGCGCGCTGATCACATGTACCAGACGGGTAAACGGCACGATCAGAATCAGTGTCATGCCCAGCAGCACGTGCAGCTTGTACACTACACCCACCGGCGCAATCGCGTCTGCCGCCTGCTGGGGTTGCAGGAGCACAATGCTCTGCGCCCAGTTGGCCAGCATCACCATCACCGAGCCGTCCAGATGCTGGGTGGACGCCACGATGGTACTGAGGCCGAGTACCAGCTGTGCCAGCAACAGCAACAGCAGCGCGATGTCCGACGTGTTGCCGGTGTTGCGGATGCGCGGATCGGTCATGCGACGCTGGATCAGCATCAACAGCCCCACCAGGCACAGAATGCCGAAGAAGCCACCGGACACCATCGCCAGAATCTGCTTGGCCTGGGTGGTGATGACGTGATGGTAAATGGCTTCCGGTGTCAGCAGGCCTACGACGTGTCCCATCAGAATGAAAATGATGCCGACATGAAACAGATTGCTGGCGATGCGGAAGTTTTTTCCACGCAGCAACTGGCTGGAACCGGTTTTCCAGCTGTACTGCTCGCGGTCGAAACGAATCCAGCAGCCCACCAGACAAACGGTGACGGCGATGTAGGGGTAAAGTCCAAACAGAATTTTATTCAACATGATCATCTCCCGACTCTTCTAGGTAACGGGCATACTTAACGGGTTGCAGTGCGCGGTGCGGCAGCCTGCCCTTCCACCCATTTCACCGCCGCCAATGCGTCGGTTGAAACAGACTGGCTGGCAGAAGGACGCTGCGGGCGGTTCGACGGGCAGCCGCCGTTCATGTCACTACCAGCAAACAGCGTGGCTTCCTCTTCCCACACCTTGTCGATGGCGT
>JBMOPR010000624.1:0-9579 GCA_049323075.1 Pseudomonadota bacterium | reverse complement strand
ATCAGGTGTACAAGATCGTCGAGAAATACCAGGGCCCGGAAAAAATCTACGCCAATGGCGATCCGATTTTCACCCAGGAAATCGAGCTGGGCCTTCAGCGGGATGCCGATGTACTGGTGCCCATTGCGCTGTTAATCATCATGATTGGCCTGTATTTCTTTTTCCGCACCCTGCGCGGTGTATTTCTGCCGGCGCTGGTGATCGTGCTCTGCATCGGCTGGATCATGGGATTGATGGGGCATCTGGGCCTGCCGCAAACGGTGGTGTCCACCGCGATCCCGTTGTTGATGGTGGCGATCGCAACATCGTACGGCGTGCACGCGCTGCTGATGTATTACGAAGAAACGGTCGGCCAGGATCAGAAAACGGCCGTGCGCAACATGCTGGCCAAGCTGTTTCCGGTGTTGAGTTTCGTTGCCTTCACCACCTTGCTGGGTACATCGTCGCTGGTGGTGTTCGATGTGTTGTCGATCCGCGAGTTTGCGGTGGAAGTCATGATCGGCACCGGCGTTGCGTATCTGATGACCGTGACCGTGATTCCGGCGGCACTGTCACTGATGAAGGCGCCCACCAAAGTGCCCACCGTGGTGCAGGAAAACTGGCTGGACGGTGCGCTGGTACGGCTGACTGAATTTTCCGTGCGTCACAAGTACAAGGTGCTGGGTGGCTACGGTGTGCTGGTGGCTATCTGTGTTGTGGGTATCGTGCAGCTGAAAACCGGCGTCGATGTCACTGCCGTGTTTCCGTCGGATCATCGCGGCCGCGTATCGTTCGACAAGTTCAGCGAAAAACTCGGGGGCGGCCGCTATTTCAACGTGATGGTGGAAGCACCCGACGCGGAAGGCATCAAGGACCCCGCGCTGCTGAAAACCATCCTGGATTACCAGCAGTTTATCGAGCAGCAGGCCGGCGTGGGCTACACCTATTCGTTTGCCAACGTGGTACGGCACATCTCCCATCTGGTGAACGAGAATTACAGCGGCAACGATATTCCGGCCACCCGCGAGGAACTGGCGCAGTGCCTGCTGCTGTATGACATGTCGGCGCAGCCGGGCGAGTTCACCGATCTGGTGGACAACCAGTATCAGCGCGCCAAAATCCGGGTGATGCTCGACACCAGCGATCCGGACGACCACATCAGACTGTATGAAATGTCGCGAGCCTACCTGGAGCAGCACCTGCCGGCCAACGTGAAGATCGAGTTCGGCGGTGACACCATGTTCTGGATCGCCCAGGTGCGCTACGTGGTGATTGGCAAGATCGAAAACATCATCTCCGGCATTCTGCTGATCGTGTTGTTCGTTACCGTGATCAGCCGCTCCTTTGTCGCCGGCATGATCAGTATCTCGCCCGCCGTAATTGGCAGTGTGCTGGCGTTCGGCGTGATGGGCTTTAGCGGTATCCGTCTGGAAATATCCGCCGCGCTGATCACCAGTATCGCCATCGGTATTGGCACCGATTTCTCGATTCACTATCTGGGGCGCCTGCGGGAATTCATGCCCACTTCCGCTTCCATCGACGAGGCATTGGTGAAAGTGTCGCGCAGCAACGGCAAGGCCATCGTGTACGACACGGCGTCCAACGTGTTGGGTTTTGCGGTGCTGCTGTTGTCCGGCTTCCTGCAGATCCGCACCTTCGGCAGCCTGGTTTCCCTCACCATGATCGTGATGGCCGCCGGCACTCTGATGCTGATTCCCGCGCTGGTCGCCGCCATCCAGCCTGCCTATCTGTACAAGCGGCGCGAAGTGTCCGAGCCGCCGGCGACCCCGGCTCCGGCACTGAGCGCGGAGTAATGCCATGCTGACCTCACTTACAACTGCATACCTTTCATCTTCATCCGATTTGCGCACCAAAAGGAGTAACACCATGTTCAAGTACAATCGTATTGCCGCCGCACTGCTGGCCGGTTTCGTCGCCACCGCCGCCCAGGCCAGTTTGGAAATGGATCCGCGCGAAATCATGCGAAAGAACGAAGACGCCCGTAAATCCCTGAATGAATCGGCGCAGATGAAAATGACGCTGCTGGACAAATCCAACAACGCCCGGTACCGCTGGATTGATTTCATTGCCGACGATACCGATCCGTTCAATCGCAAGTCGCTGATCCGCTTCTCGCAACCCAACGACATCAAGGGCACCGGCTTCCTGTCGATCGAACAAGGCAATGAGGAGGACGACCTGCGTTGGCTCTACCTGCCGTCGCTGCGCAAGATCCGCCGCATCTCCGCAGGCAACAAGACCGACAGTTTCATGGGCACCGACTGGTGGTATGAGGATTTCGAATTCGTTGATGGTGTCGCCAAAGGCGGCAACAACAACTACAAGATCCTGCGCGAGGAGGAAATGAACGGTGCCCGCTGCTGGGTGATCGAAGCGATCCCCACCACCGAGCAGGAAATCAAGGAAAGCGGTTACAGCAAGCGTCTGATGTGGGTGCGCCAGGACAATTACGTGCTGACCCGCGAGGAAAAATTCGACAAAAAAGGCGAGCTGGCCAAAATCCAGATTGCTACCGAGATCAAGCAGATTCCCGGCGAGGAAAATGCCTGGCGTGCGCACCGGCTGGAAATGGTGACGGTGAAAACCGGCCACAAGACGCTGATCGAATACTCTTCGTATCAGGCCAACGTTGCATTGCCTGAAGGTGCATTCAGTACGCGTTATCTGGAGCAGGCCCGCTGATGCGGGCCCATCTTGAATCTGCACGCTCATTGTTGAAAAAGGAATGATTTCATGAGTACGACCCGCCTTGCTGTCACGGGCCTGTTGCTGATGCCATACGCCGCGATGGCGGCCGACTACGAGTTCCGCACCCGCTTCGAATTCGAGGCGGCGCAAAACGTCGCGGAAGGTTACGCGCAGAAAATGGAATTCCAGGCGCGACCAGAGCTGCATGTGTTTCCCGACGCGGACAGTGAAATAACCGCCATTGCCCGGTTGCGGGCTGACGCCGAAGACCGGCTGGAAGTGGGCCGTCCGCTGCAGGAGGAAGTCAGCGAGTACAGCCGCCGGGCGATCATCGGCAGTCACGGCGATGCCGAATTGCGTGAGCTGTATTACAAACACCGCTTCGGCCAGAGCTATCTTACGGTCGGCAAACAGCAGGTGGTCTGGGGCACGGCAGACGGCTTGCGGGTACTGGACGTAGTCAATCCGTTCAGTTTTCGCGAATTCCTGCTGGAGGATTTCGACGAGGCGCGCATTCCGCTGTGGATGGTGAATTACATCCACTCCATCGGATCGGACACGGATCTGCAACTGCTGGTGATTCCCGATCTGACCTTCAATGACTTTCCCGACGGCGATGGCGACGACGCACCGGAATATGAAATTACCTCGCCGCGTTTCCAGCCGGGGTTTCCCGCCGACGTTCCACCCAATCTGGCCGGCGTGACCAATCTGGGGCTGCAGCGCCCGTCTGATTCCCTGCAGAACGCCGATGCGGGCCTGCGCCTGTCCACCCGGCTGGGCGAACTGGATCTGACGTTCAACTATCTCTATCAGTACGACGACAATCCGGTACCGTACCGTCGCATCAATACCGCCAGCGGCCAGCCGGTGCTGGAATTCTGGCAGGAATATGAACGTACCCATCTGCTGGGTTCCACGCTCAGCACGGATCTGAGCAGCACGCTGGTGCTGCGCTATGAAATCGGTCTGGTGCGCGGCCGCCGCGTGCTGCGGGAAAATCTGAACAATGATAACGGCGTGCTGAACACGGATGAACTCAGTTATGTGCTGGGTCTGGACTGGAGCGGTGTGTCCGACACCCTGTTCAGCGTGCAGCTGTTTCAGAGCGTGCTGAAGGATGATGCGCCGGATCTGGTGCGCGACAGGGTGGACAGCACCATGACCTTCAACGTCAACAGCCGTTTTTTCAACGACACGCTGACACTGGAATTCATGGCGCTGCACAACCTGAATGATCACGACGACCTGATCCGCCCCAGCGTCACTTATGCTGTACGGGACGGTGTGAACCTATGGCTGGGCGCCGATATCTTTACCGGCGAAGAGGCGGGCGTATTCGGCCAGTTCGGCGAGACCGACCGGGTTCTGGCCGGGGTGGAGTGGTACTGGTAAGCCTACTGCGGCACCAGATCGGCGTTTTCCAGACGAAACCGGTTCAGGCTTTCCAGCGGATTGCGTCCAAAAAGCTTGCGGTATTCATCCGACACGCGGCCCATGTGGCGCAGCCCGCTGTAAACGGCCGCCGCCGTGACTGTGCCATGCCGGCGTAGCTCGCGGTGGAAGCGGCTGAGACGGTAGCGCTTGAGGAATTGCAGTGGCGACATGCCGAACTGGGCCTTGAAGACGATCTGCAGGTTGCGGGTGGTGGTGTGCACGTGATTCACGATATCGGCAATGCAGATGTCGCGCGCGTAATGGCGGCGGATGAAATCCAGCGCCTGGGTCAGGATACGGTCGCGGTTGCTGATGCGGGGTTCGCCGGGCTGGGTGATGGTCAACGGAGAGTAGGCCAGCCGTATCAGGCTGGTCAGCCCTGTATCGACAGGTCCGGCAACGGGCGTCAGTGATGGGCAAAGGGCTTGCAGGTGTGCGAGCAGGGCCGCGCTCACCGCCAGCAGGCGTTGTCCGTCCAGCTGCCTGCGCCTCAGGGTGCGCGTTTGCTGCTGCAGCGATTCCAGTTCCTCTGCCCGGAAAATGGATTCCAGTATCTGGGTGCGGGTGACCAGCACCAGGCAGGGCTGTCCGGTTGTCATATGCCAGACGGGTTCATCACCAGGCAGACCCAGCAGCGAGTGGCGATAGCCCTCAGGATGGGCCTGAAAGGCCGTCAAGGCGTCGCTGGCAGGGTGGGGCAGATGCAGCACCCAATGACCACTGGGCACGACCCATTCCTGGATGGAAGGCTGACTGTTGTGGCGCCAGAGCAGATCGAAGCCTTCGCCCCTCAGGACAAGCGCGCTAACCCGCGGCAACCGCGTCAAAGGAACATTGCTCGACTGCAACCACTCGAATGCCATATCAAATTCGGTGATGCAGATATCCCTGAATTCGGTTGTTCTGACGTCGCCCGGGTTCATTCAGCCTTCTATGAGGTCCGGCCGGTAAAAGTGTTGGATTTAGCCACTTCGCTCTTAACTATATGAAATAGCTAGCTTTATTCAATTTCCAGTTTAACCCGCATCGGCTTCACTTCCTTATTTAGATCCAACTCAAAGCTACCCAGCCGGCCCAGATGTGCCGTGTGGTACGGCGAGAACTTGGCCATGTGCTCCCGCCTGATATCGTGCCCTTCCGCACGTAGGTCGTTGAACGCTGTGGTCATCGCGTTAACGTTGTAGAGAATGGCCAGGTTGGCCAGCAGGTGGTTGAACTTTACGATCTTCCCCTGATCGTGCTTCAGATTGGACGCGATCTTTCCGCTGTTGGCGAAGAACAACCAACGCGCAAACTCGTTGAACTCCTCGCTTTTGCAGGTAGCTGCCTGAATCGTTTTGCGTAGTTCCAAATCGGTGATGTACTCCAGCAGAAACATCGTCCTCACCACCCGGCCCAGCTCGCGGAATGCAAAATACAGTTTGTTCTTCCGGTTTTTGGTGCCAAAACGCCGCAGGATGGTTGAGGCTGTGATCTTGCCCGCCTTGATCGACATTGTCGTCCTTAGCATGTCGGGATAGTACTTCTCGATGCGGTCCCACTGAATCGGCTCATGAAACAAGGACTGAATGTGCTGGAGCACCATATTGCGATCCGGTTTATAGAAATTCAAATCCTTGATGTTACGAATGCGCGGCATCAATTTGATGCCCAGCAAATATGCCAGCCCGAATACAGGTGTTGATTGGGCTTGGGTGTCACCATGTACCGTGTCCGGCTTAAAGTCGGACTCGTCATTCAGCAACCCATCCAGGATATAGATCGCCTCATATACCCCGCACGGAATGAAGTGACTGAACAGCGCAATGTAGGTGTCGGACACGTGGTAATAAGCAATGCCGCCAAACCGGCCGTATCGTAGATGGTATTCTGACAGCAGATTATCCTCGTACAGATCCCACAATTTGCCGTCTGCCGATACGCTGTTCCCCGATCCCCAGCACTCAATCAGATTAAATTTCTTGTACGCATTGCTGACTTTGAATATGGCCTTATCCAGACGCTCAACGGTGGTTCGCTTGAGGTTGAGCCAAGCTACCTGTTTGCGGCTGATTCCACGAACGGAGCGTTCCGTTTCAGTGGGTCCGATATTCGTGCCATAACAGAATAACGTCAGCACAAAGCGCAGGAATGGATCATCCACCCTGGATTCAAAGCCTGATAAGGGGCCAAACAACTTATGCAACGACAGCCAACGTTCCGCATTGATGATGAGATCCAGCAAATTGATCTTTTCCAACCGATCCTGCAGCAACTCTGAAATTGCCTCAATCTCCCGCGAAGCCTCTTCTGCTTTACTCTTGCCAATGATCAGCTTGCCGTTTTCAATGCGCACCTGTTCGTCATCTGGAAAATTGCGATCAGCCGCGTAACAAGCCTCCGTCAATTGCGTCTTGAGCGCTTGGGTGAACTCGGTGCTACCCTTCACCAGTCCCAGCTCTTCGCAGTAACCTGGCAGCTCTGTATCGTATTGCTCCCAGCTGATCATCTGCTCCCGATAATCATCAAAGGTTTCGCTGTAAGGAATGTACAGATCGCCAGTGCTCAGTTCCTCTGCGATGCGGTCAAATACACAGAGCTCAAAGGCCAGCTTGTTCACATGGGTGATCTGGGCAGATTTGGTGGCTTTGCCAGTGACCAGCTTCCACCACTTATCGCGAATCCAGCGGATATTGAGGAGGTTTTTGCTATTGGGATCGTCAGGATTTTCCTGGATTGGGAGCGTTTCCGTTCTGCGTTGTTTGTACAGGCAAATAAATTCGAAGGCCTTCAGGACGTCAGTGTCTTCGGTAGCCGCTTCCAGCTTGAGAATTTCCACCGCGCGAAATAACGCTGGTCGCTGTTTTTTGTATAGGGGCACCATGAACGGATAATAGTTGTTGCCCGCATAAGCCATATACTGCTCGCAAAGCGCGAGTATATTTTTGCCTTCTTTGCCCAGGATGGGATCGAAGGCGGCAACGGACT
This sequence comes from Pseudomonadota bacterium, assembly GCA_049323075.1. GTDB lineage: Bacteria > Pseudomonadota > Gammaproteobacteria > Pseudomonadales > Ketobacteraceae > Ch67. The sequence goes on along the minus strand of JBMOPR010000624.1, from coordinate 2,487 downwards.
CTGGTTTATCCAGGTAGACCTTGACGGTTCCCGACAATACCGAGATCAAGCGATCGATCTGTTTCTGTTGGTCTGCCCGATATTCTTCCAGCCGTTTTTCGGCCGAATGCTCCATTTTGCGCAAGGTCTTGATGACGATGTCAGCAGCGCTGTCGAGGGTTTGGGCGTATTGATGCCGTATCAACACAACCACCAACGCGGTGCGTTTGTTGGCCTTGAGTTGCTTCATTTCCGCCAGATCGAGTGCCTTGGCCTCATTAAGGTATTGCTGATGCTTGGTCGGAGGCAGACCCAGATCCGTAGGCAGCATGGATTGCAGGGAGGACAGCCACTCCAGGTAGCGAATATAAGCCTGGATGTTGCGTGGCGTCGGCCGTTTGGCTTCCTGTTTGAGGTCACGCCAGCCGAATTGTTCAGAGCCGGATGCGTTGAGCAAACGGTTAACGATGGCGCGCCCCTCGGCATTCAGATACCCCACCAATTGATCATAATAGGTGTTATTGACCTGCGACCGTGCGCTTTGACAGAGCCGTTGCAGAACACTGAAGGGTGGGATTTCAAATTGCTCTTTGACCAGGTATTCCAGCGCGACATTGATGATGTCTGCCAGCGCCTCCTTGGTCTTGGCAGCGCTGGTTGCCCATTGAAGTACTTTGTCGTTTGTTGAATCGGTGTCATAGGGACGCAGCTTCAAATGCTGACGGATCAAACGAACATGCCGATCTTTTGCGCCTGAACTGAAATAGGCACTGAGGTCTGCAAGCGAGCTGCGGTTGCGTACCAACTGTTTGATGTGCTGGATGATGGGCGTAGGGACATCGCCGAAGGTGACGAAGCGCCCCAGCCGTTGCACGATCTTCAGTTGCACCAGCAAACCCAGAAACGAAGTGCTGCCCCGTTTGCAGTGCCGTAATGCAAAGCGCAGCTCAGCTGCTGTCGGGGTATAGATCTCATCCAAATCCTTTTGGGTAAATGTCTGCTTCAGCCGTGGGTAGGCTGTCTGGTAGATTGCCACCATACTTGTGCAGCCTTACGAGTGTTTGGTGGCAGGAGAAGTTTGGAGAGCGCCCCATGCGAAGATGGGTGGATGAGGGAACGACACTTACAGCACTTCCTCACAAAACACAGCGGGAATGACAATGCGGGTGCGTTCGATATGGCCACGCTGCAAGAGGCCAGCGCGTTTGTCGCCTGTCACCAGATAATCCGCTTCGCCCTGCACGGCCATCGCCAGCAGGAAGGCATCATTGGGATCGCTGCATTCCTGGTCCAGGGTCAAGGTTTCCAGAAGCAGTGCCCGTTGCAGGTTGTTGATCATGGTGCCGACTTTGGCCGGTTGCAGTACCGCTTGCAGGCGCGGATAACGACTGGCTCGGCGAATCTCGTCCAGTTGGTGGCGCGACGTCACCAGCTCGAAACGGGCTGCCCGCCAGGCGCAGTAAATGGTGTGGGGGTAGCTGTGGGGTGAGATCAGGGCACTGAAAAGAATGTTGCTGTCCAGAACGACCCGCATCAGCGTTGCCGCGCCCAATTCAAGGCTTCATCCACCATGGCGCTCAAGTCATCTTCATTGACCTCGGCATTGGCGGCCTTGGCCTGTTCCGCGGTCAATTCCAGGATATGCGCACGCACCGCTTCCTCTACGAAGCGCGAAAGATCGCCCTTGCGCCCGCCGCCCTGACTGGCCAGGAACAGCCGCAGCGCTTGGTCGGTGTCGGCGGACACGGCCAGATTCCAACGTACGGTATCCATAGCATTTGCTCCACTTAATAGGTGTTTATGTGTTTATACATCTATTATAGGCGGTGACGCAAGGGCCGTTCTGGGGGAACGGAAGGCCGCAAACGGATCGGCACCGTCGATATAACGCAGGGCCGACTGCACATCACTCCATCCCACGTATTGCATCAGGGTCTTTACATCCCATTGGTTGGCATTGGCCCACCCGGCAAACCCGCGTCGGAGCGAATGGCTGCTGTACCGCTCGGACTCAGGCAGACCAGCCTTGGTAAACAACTCGCGCAGCCACTTGTTGATACTGCCGGGATTCATGGGCGTCTCGGACAGACGCCCCCAGCGATCGATGCGGGGAAACAATGGCCCCTCCGTTCTGCCGGTCAGAGTCAGCCAGGTATTGACGGCCTCCACCGGGCACAGTGCTCGTAAGGCTGGTGCCCGAAAGGTGCGCCCCTGATTGTCCCGATCGCCCTTGCTGGTGGGGAGAAAGAGCGTCAATCCCTCGCCCGGAGTGAGAGTCACGTGTTCCACCCGCAGGCGACATAGCTCATCGCTGCGAAAGCCCCGCCAGAAACCCAGCAACAGCAGCGCCCGATCTCGGATACACCGCAACTGCATCGCCGCATCTCTATTGGAGTTATCCGCCTGGTGACGCAGCCACGTATCGACGATCTCCAGTTGCTCCAGTTGCAAGGGTTTGGCCTGTTTCTCAACGGCGGGATGCAGGCGCCGTATGCCCTTGAGTATGGT
>JBMOPR010000623.1:4513-9595 GCA_049323075.1 Pseudomonadota bacterium | reverse complement strand
GAAGGAAGGCATTGAACACCGCGATTCCAGCGAGTCCGATCTGGAGCGGGCATTCAGCCGTATCAACCGCCTGGATAACAGCAAGACGGGTGAGAGCGTGGCTGCTCTGCGCAAGGAATTGCAGACGAACATGCAGAACAACTTCGGCGTGTTCCGCAAGGGCGACCTGATGCAGCAGGGTGTGAAGAAGCTGGAAGAGCTGCGCGATCGCATCGGCAAATCTCACCTGACTGACAAGAGCAAGTCCTACAACACTGCCCGTATCGAGGCGCTGGAACTGGACAACCTGCTGGAAGTGGCGGAAGCCACCGCGATCGCGGCGGAAGCGCGGAAAGAGAGCCGTGGCGCTCACTGCCGCTATGACTTCCCGGACCGTGATGACGAGAACTGGCTGGTGCACTCCATCTATTTCCCGACCGACAAGCGGGTCGGCAAGCGTGAAGTCAACTTCGCTCCCAAGCAGGTTCCGACCTTCAAGCCCAAAGTCAGAACATACTAAGGTGATTCGACATGTTGCAGGTTAGTATTTATCGCTACAACCCGGATACCGACGCCGAACCTTACATGAAGGATTACCAGGTCGATACCGGTGGCAAGGATCTGATGGTGCTGGACGTTCTGGCACTGGTAAAGGAAAAGGACGATTCGCTGGCCTATCGCCGTTCCTGCCGTGAAGGCGTGTGCGGTTCCGATGGCATGAATATCAATGGCAAGAACGGCCTGGCGTGTATCACGCCGGTGTCGCAGGCGACCAAAGGCAAGGGCAAGCTGATCCTGCGCCCGCTGCCCGGTCTGCCGGTGATTCGCGATCTGGCGGTGGACATGACCCTGTTCTACAACCAGTACGAGAAGATCAAGCCCTATGTTGTGAACAACACGCCCGCACCGGCCATCGAGCGTCTGCAGACGCCGGCGGAGCGCGACAAGCTGGATGGTCTGTACGAGTGCATTCTGTGCGCCTGCTGCTCCACTTCCTGCCCGTCGTTCTGGTGGAACCCGGACAAGTTCATCGGTCCGGCCGGTCTGTTGCAGGCTTACCGCTTCATTGCGGACAGTCGTGACACCATGACACAGGAACGTCTGTCTGCGCTGGATGATCCGTTCAGCCTGTTCCGTTGCCGTGGCATCATGAACTGTGTGAGCGTTTGCCCGAAAGGCCTGAACCCCACCAAGGCTATCGGCCACATCCGTTCCCTGTTGTTGCAACAGGGCACTTAAAAGCTTGTCAGCAAAGGAAAAATCACTATAATTCTGGCGTCTTGCCGCCCAAGCGTTCCCTTTGGGCGGCGTTTTGCAAAGACGCTACACTTGATGTTGGGAATGACAGGGCCGTCCAAGAACTAATGTTGGGACGAGCTTTGTTGGTTTACTCCCCCGCTCAAAAAGCGGTTGTGAGTCTGTTTATAACCAAAGGGCTATCGGTAAAACCGAACTATCTGGAAGCGTTGTTGGCCTAACCGGCTTGTCGCAATCCTAACATGTTTGAACGTGTCTGTTGCTGATTCGCGTCTTGCAGATAGTGTCCCGATTCGACACGGTGATCTGCAATGGATGAAGGTTTGATGTATCGGCAGTGGAGTACGTCCCATTTGTTCGGGGCGAATGCCGCCTATATCGAAGAGCTGTACGAGTCCTATCTGAAGGACCCGAATTCGGTGCCGGAGCAGTGGCGCGACCACTTCGACAAGCTCCCCCGCGTAAATGGCACTGAGCAAGACATTCCCCACTCGACCGTCCGGGAACATTTTCTATACCTCGCCAAGAATCGGAATCGCGCACAACCGCTGGTTGTCAGCAGCGTTTCGTCCGAGCATGAGAAAAAACAGGTCAAGGTTCTGCAGCTGATCACCGGCTACCGTGTGCGTGGGCACCAGAAAGCCAATCTTGATCCGCTGGGTTTGATGGATCGTGAATCTGTCCCAGATCTTGAGCTGACTCATCATGGCCTCTCTGCCGCGGATCTGGATACCACATTCCAGACCGGTAATGTTTTCATCGGCAAGGAAGAAGCCACTCTCCGCGAAATCGTCGAGGCACTGGAGCGTACCTATTGCACCAGCATCGGCGTCGAATACATGCATATTGTGGACACCGCAGAGAAGCGCTGGATTCAGCAGCGCATGGAAAGCGTGCGGTCTCATCCGAATTACAGCCGCGACGTAAAAATCCACCTGCTGGAGCGACTGATCGCTGCTGAAGGTCTGGAAAAGTTGCTGGCCACCAAGTATCCCGGCACCAAGCGGTTTGGTCTCGAAGGCGGCGAGAGTCTGATTCCCTGCGTGGATGAAATCATCCAGCGCGCTGGCAGTTACGGCGCCAAGGAACTGGTGATCGGCATGGCGCACCGGGGCCGTCTGAACATGCTGGTGAATATCCTGGGCAAGAATCCGGGCGAGCTGTTCAGCGAATTCGAAGGCAAGCACAAGCACAACGAATCGGGCTCCGGCGACGTTAAATATCACCAGGGCTTTTCGTCCAACGTGATGACGCCGGGCGGTGAGCTGCACCTGGCGCTGGCGTTCAATCCGTCCCACCTGGAAATCGTGTCACCGGTGGTGGAAGGTTCCGTGCGTGCGCGTCAGGATCGTCGTGGCGACAAGAAAGGCGATCTGGTAGTCCCGCTGCTGGTGCACGGCGATGCTGCATTCGCCGGTCAGGGCGTGGTGATGGAAACCTTCCAGATGTCACAGACCCGCGGCTATCGCACCGGCGGCACCGTGCACATCATCATCAATAACCAGGTTGGCTTTACCACCAGCAATCGTCGTGATGCGCGTTCCACTGAATACTGTACCGATGTCGCGAAAATGGTGCAGGCGCCGATTTTCCACGTCAATGGTGACGATCCGGAAGCGGTGCTGTTTGTTACCCAGATGGCGATCGATTTCCGCCAGCAGTTCAAGAAAGATGTGGTGATCGATCTGATCTGCTACCGCGCACGTGGTCACAACGAAGCGGACGAGCCGGCCATCACCCAGCCGATCATGTATTCCGTGATCCGCAAGAAAAAGAATCCCCGGGAAATCTATTCCGAGCGTCTGGTCACCGAAGGTGTGCTGACGCAGGCGGAAAACGATTCCATGATGGAAGATTACCGCCGTGCGCTGGATAACGGCGAGCATGTGGTGAAATCCCTCGTAAAAGAGCCCAACAAGACCCTGTTCGTGGACTGGACGCCGTACATCGGCCATGCCTATTCCGCGTATTTTGACACCGGCGTTGATGTGAAGCTGATCCAGGAACTGGCCCATAAGATGGACCGCGTTCCCGACGGTTTGGTGCTGCAGCGTCAGGTTGACAAAATCTGGGAAGACCGTCGCAAGATGGCGGCCGGTGCACTGCCCATCGACTGGGGTTTCGCCGAGATCATGGCCTACGCCACATTGCTGGCGCAGGGTTATCCGGTGCGCCTTACCGGGCAGGATGTGGGGCGCGGTACGTTCTCGCACCGGCACGCGGTGGTGCACAACCAGAAGCAGCGGGGCACCCATGTGCCACTGAAAACCGTGTGCGCAGATGCCACCCAGTTTGACCTGTATGATTCATTGCTGTCCGAAGAGGCGGTGCTGGGTTTTGAATATGGCTACGCCACCACGTCGCCGAAAGGGCTGGTGATCTGGGAAGCGCAGTTTGGCGATTTCGCCAACGGCGCCCAGGTGGTCATCGACCAGTTCATTTCCTCCGGCGAGCACAAGTGGCAGCGTCTGTGTGGCCTGACCATGCTGTTGCCGCATGGTTATGAAGGGCAGGGACCGGAACACTCTTCCGCGCGCCTGGAGCGTTTCCTGCAACTGTGTGCGGAACACAATATGCAGGTGTGTGTGCCGTCCACGCCGGCACAGGTGTTTCACATGCTGCGGCGCCAGGCCATCCGGCCATTGCGCAAGCCGCTGATCGTGATGTCGCCGAAGAGCCTGCTGCGCCACAAGCTGGCTAAATCCTCGCTGGAGCAACTGTCCAGCGGCCACTTCCAGGTGGCGCTCGGGGACGAATGGCAGCATGACCCCAAGAACATCAAGCGGGTCATCCTGTGCAGCGGCAAGGTGTACTACGATCTGTCCGAATACCGCGAACAGCGCGATATCAAGGACACGGTCATTCTGCGTATCGAGCAGCTGTATCCGTTCCCCGAGGAAGAGTTGGGCAAGCTGTTTGCGCAGTATACCAATGTGAAGTCGGTGGTCTGGTGCCAGGAAGAGCCCATGAACCAGGGCGCCTGGTATTGCAGTCAACACCACATGCGTCACGTGGTGCTCAAGCACAATCCGGCGTTGTACCTGAATTACGCAGGCCGCGAGGGTTCTGCCGCACCGGCCGCCGGATACATGTCGCGGCATACCGAGGAACAGGCACGTCTGGTTGAGCAGGCGTTCCAGTTTTAAGCATCCATAGTGAATAGAACACGTCCGTAGCGAACAAGACGAACGAACAAGACGAAAAGGAAACCAGATGACCACCGAAATCAAAGCTCCCCAGTTCCCTGAAGCGGTTGCCGATGGCACGGTCGCAACCTGGCACAAAAAACCCGGAGACTCCGTGTCCCGTGACGAATTGCTGGTTGATATTGAAACCGACAAGGTGGTGCTGGAAGTGGTCGCGCCCCATGACGGTGTGCTGAGCAAAGTGATCAAGGGCGAAGGCGATACCGTGCTGAGCCAGGAACTGATCGCCATGCTGGAGCCCGCGGGCGCCAAGGTTGCTGCCGCGCCTGCCAAGGCAGCTGAAGCGGTTGCTGCCAAAACAGAAGTCGCGACCGATGCCCAGGTGGAAGACAGCTGGGGCCCGGCAGTGCGCAAGCTGATCGCGGAAAACAATCTTGACCCGGCACAGATCAAGGGCACTGGCAGGGGCGGCCGTATCACCAAGGAAGACGTACTGGCTCACCTGAAAGGCGGTACCGCCGTGGCGAAGGAAGAAGCCAGGCCGCAGGTGAAGACCGAAGCAGCCAAGCCTGCTCCCGCCGGCGCGGTTCCGTTTGTTGCCGGTGATCGGGAAGAGCGCCGCGTGCCCATGACCCGTCTGCGCGCCCGCGTCGCCGAGCGTCTGGTGGCTGCCCAGCACAACGCCGCCATGCTGACCACC